>JAUNNU010000148.1 GCA_030537295.1 Bacteroidia bacterium | reverse complement strand
TTCCTTCAAGCCGTAGAGTGCCACGACGCTGTCGTCCTGCATTGTGATTTTCACCGAAGTGCCGCCGTCAATCACGATGCGCGTCAGGGCAGAGCCGCCGTTGTCCTTCAGGTAGGCGCGGAACGGGTCGATGTTGAGGCTGCCGACTTTGACGAACTCGCCGCCATCAAGCTGGTAAAGGCCATCCTCGGTCAGCACATTGTTGTTGGAATAATTGCCTTTCAGCGCGAAGTCGCCGACGGTCTGCTCGGATGTCGTGACGTTGACGGGGACTTCTGTGGCCGGAGCCGCCGGCGTTGCCGAAAGCGTGAAGCCGGCGTCGCCCGTCTGGTTCCTGAACAGGTAAGGCTTGCCCGCCACGATGTTCTCGGCTACTGAAAGGGTGAGGATGCCGTTTGCAGCATCCACGTTGTCGATGGAGAAGAACACGATTCCCGAGTGGCTCGAAGGCACGAAAGGAAGAATGATCGTTCCCCATTGGTTGGGTTCAAGCATGCCGTGGTAGCGTGCCTCGGTGAAGCCTGGATAGTTCTCTGTTGAAGCACCGATGTATGGCTTGTCGCTGTCGGTGAGGTCGAGGATCCTACTATTCAAATTAGCACATGGATAAAAAGCCTCGGTGCCCAATACCGGCAAAGAATTAAATGTTACAGTTGCCAAGGAATTGCAATCACTGAATGCATGTTGACCGATGCTCGTCACGCGGTTTGGAATGGTTGCCGACAGCAGGGAAGAACAGTTATGGAATGCATCATTTCCAATGCTTGTAACAGCCCTGTCGAATGTGATGACACCCTGACCGCCCTCGTATGTGTTGTAATTAATGCTGGCTCCGAAAGAATCAGGGTTGTTTGGCGTGACGATTTTGTCGTCCGTGCTGGTGTACCGGATTTCCTGCGATGGCTCGTTGTTGTAATACTGCCTTTCGTCCGTATAGTTTACAAAATAGGTGCCGCTTGTTGTCGGATAGGCATCTGTTCCCAGCTGCTGCCGCCAACGCCCGCCGTACTTGTTGCCGTTCAGTATCCAGCACACCTCGCCGCTTGCAAAGGCTGCGGCATTCTTCACTTCCACCTTGTTGATTGTGCCTTGAATGTTATTTATAGCACTACGGCTCACTCCTTCGAGTGCATAGCAGTTTTCCACGATGCCGTTTTCAGCTAACAAGTCAGTAATACCGCTGCCGTTAGTGAAGATGTGACCGACATTATGGCAATTGGAAATACGTGCATGCTCACGGCACCATCCGGCAACGCCGCCTCCCCATGCAGCCGTGGCTGCATTATAGCAGTTGTCAATGTGTCCGTATGCCATGTCGCCGCAGATGCCGCCATTCAAGCCGCCTCCGCTCATGTAGCTGTCAACCAATCCGAGGTCATGGATATAGGCGCCTTCGCCTGTCTTGCCGAAAAGGCCTACGCTTGAATCAGAATGGTTATGGTACAGTCCGCTGATGGTGTGACCGTTGCCGTTAAACTCTCCGCAAAACGCCTTGTCGGAACTGCCTATAGGCAGCCACTCCTTGTATGTGCCAGGATTCGGGTTTCCATTCGCATCCAGCACATTGCTGTTGCCCACAATGTCGGCTGTCAGTTTTCCGTACAGGTTTTCACTGCCCATAATACTCACCTCAATGGCAAAGCCATAAAGGTTGACGTAGTTCTCTATCTCCAAAGGATTTCCTTGGCTTCCGTCACCCTTGCCCGAACGCCATGAGCGCACAGGACGGCCGTCCCAGGTTTGACCTGTTGCATCCTTGACGTATATGGTAACAGGGCAATAAAAAAAGGGATTTTCTCCCATTAGTGGGCGATTGTCACCCAAATAAAACAATTCGTGCAATTCTACACAGCCCGAAAAAGCATAGTCATGAATTCCGTTTATCGTACCCAATATTAAGACAGATCGTAAATTTACACATTGATAAAATGCGTTTTTACCTATTTTCCTCAAAGAACTTGGAATAGTAACGGAAAGTAAAGATTGACACCCGGAAAATGTAGATTCAACAATTTCTGCCAGCTCATGCTCAAAATACATCGTTCCCATACCATTCTCATAAACATTGAGTATGCAGTCTCTCGTGCCCGACACCCTACCGTCAGTAGTTGTGTATTTCAGTTTCTGTGTTTCGGGGATTGCATGGATAGCGTCGCCGAAGTTATAATGATTCCTGAAATCGTTGAGACGGGATGCATCCCTGACATAGACAGCAGTAAAAATATCGAAGCAACCCTCTCCAAACTGAGGAGATCGGCTAGATAGGAAATAGACATACATTTCATCCAGTATCAGTTCGAGATGTTGTAATCTTAAAAAAGCCGTATTTCCGACAGCCGAGACATCCCCAATTATAGCTACCCTGACTAATACATTGCAGTCGTAGAATGCGTAATGCCCTATCTGAGTCGCACTACCACCAATAGTAACTTGCCGCAATGCATCGCAGTCTTGGAAACAACTCTCGCCAATGGCCAAATCGGGCGCACAGTTCCTCAGGTCAATCTCCTCGCATGAATTGTTCCAGTAGAAGGCTTTCTTTCCTATTGTCCTCAACGATGTAGCCCTGCTGAAGTCAAGGTATCTGAAGTCACTCGAATAGAAGCAATACTGAGGAATTTCCGTTACCGTAGGGCCAAACTCCACTGTCAACCACCTGAAATCGCCCTTGTAGAACGGAGCATAATCTATCTTATCTTCATCTTGCTTTTGGTACTTGAGGTTTCTGCCTATATAGACATCTTTCAAAGCTTTATTCCATGAGAATGCTCCATAACCATCTGTGGTGCGATAGCAGAACAGGTCCTCATTGCCATCTTCCAATACGACTCTGCGCAATACTCTTGTGTTGTCTTCCAAAGCAAACGTTTCCAAGACCCTAACTGTATTTGGAATAGTGAATTCCAGTATCATCTCATCGTGGCTTTTAAACACTTGTTCTCCAATGGCCACAACTGTGTAAACATTTCCATTGTAAGTAACCGTTGACTCTACCCTGTTTATAGGAGCAGCGGCAGACGTGAAATCCACTAAAACTGCGCAATTTCCACTAACAGATCGTGTCGTGCTTTCATAGCTGTACGAGTAATCCTGATACAGTTCATAAATTCCTCCATTTACAGTAACCTGTCCAAAATAGGTTCCACCACGTGTACCATAAAGTGCCCATGCATTTGTGCAGCACATCACAAATGCTGCGGAGAGTAAGAGTTTTGAGATGTTCATATTCATTAATATTATGTGTTTAATTTTCTTCATGATTAGATGTGAATTTTCGGGCGGCAAAGATACGGAAAATTTTTTTTGATTTCATGATGAAAATGTGTGATTTTTATTGTGGGAAACCGACTTGTAAAAAAAAGTGTCAGGCTTAAAAAAAACCGTGAAACGTCCATCATCCGCATGGCAAGCATTAAGATTTGTTTAAGACAATTACATGTTCAGGCTGTTAGGATTGAGCAAAAAATCAAACAATCCGGTCACATATACCCCTTGCTCATTGTAATGAGGCAAACGATATTCATCTTCAATAATCACTTTCTTGAAAGCGTCTTTTACATTTATCAATGGTCTTTGTTCTTGCAGCCACTTCTCGTGGTCGGGAATACGGTAGGCAGACTGAAGATATATTCTTTCCGACCCGCGATTTACGACAAAATCGATCTCTAAATTCTTACGAAGTAATTTTCCTTCTTTGTCTCTCTCAAAAACATCCACTTGCCCTACATCAACATTGAAATGCCTAAGTCTCAATTCGTTATAAACAACGTTTTCCATAACGTGATTATATTCCACTTGACGGAAGCCAATGGCGGCATTGCGGATTCCCGTATCTTCAAAATAGTATTTCGTTTCCGTGCCTATATATTTCCTTCCTTTCACGTTAAATCTCAATGCCTCCGAGATGACGAACGCATCTTGTAAATAGGACAAATACGACTGTATCGTGTTGGGAGAAATTGCCATATTTGCTTCAGATTTAAATGTGTTGACCAAACGGCGGATGTTTGTGCTTGTACCTATATCCGAAGCCAATATGCGAACCATTTCCCGAAGTCCTTCCTTGTTTTGCAGATGGTTGCGGTCAATAACGTCTCTTAAATATGCTGTTTCATAGACATTACGCAGATAGTTCTGTTTCTGTTCATCAGACTCAAGAACAACGGCTCCGGGCAAGCCCCCATATAAATAATACGCAATTAGTGCTTCATGTTTATCCCCACCTCGTTCTTCATAATATTCCGCAAAACTCAGTGGGCGAACACGTATTTCCCAACCGCGACCTCTAAACTCGGTGATGACATCCGTACTGAGAAATTTTGAATTACTACCCGTCACATAGACATCAACATTGGACATTTTCAGGTAACTGTTCAACACATCCTCAAATTCTGGAACAAGTTGGATTTCGTCTATAAACACAAAGTGATGTTGATCCCCAATGATGTTGGAATCTATATATTGCAGCAAATTATCCGGATTGCGCAGATTTTGATTTCTGCGATCTTCCAAATCGATCCGAATAATCTGTTTGTCGGGAACACCTCGCTCACGAAGATAGCGGTAAAATATATCAAACAACAAGAATGACTTTCCACACCGACGTATTCCGGTAATGATTTTTATCATTCCGTTTCCTTGTGCTTCTTTCAATTTTTGTAAATATGATTCTCTCTTAAACAGCATGGCATTGAATATTTTTGTGTCGTGCTACAAAAATTTTCTGCAAAATTACTATATTTTTTGATATGT
>JAUNNU010000147.1 GCA_030537295.1 Bacteroidia bacterium | reverse complement strand
GATAGTTTTGATGTTATATATATTGGGAGTGATTCCCAAATGTATTGTTAATATACTATGAATATTTTTTAGTGCCTTCATGTTTGTACCTATGATTATATGGATTGTACAAGATTCTATTGATTTTTAAAATAAATGAATTAAAAGTTATAATTATGAATTGTCCAAATTGTAAAGATGAAAACCCTAACGACGCATATTTTTGTCATGCGTGCGGTTATAAACTGAGAAAAAAACCAAACGGCTGGAGAACAACGGCAATTATTTTTCTAATACTCCTAGTAATATTAGGATGTCTCGTTTTAAATTACAATGCAGAAATAAGTTATTTGGAAAGTGATTGCCGATATTATCAGGATCGGATAAACAGTTTAAACAATGTAGTAAATCAAAAGTCAGCGACTATATATGAATTGGAAACTCAAGCGGCTAATTATCAATCAGCACAAGCAACGATTGATAGATTGAGGAGACAAATTCAGGAAAAAGATGCTGAAATTAGCAGATTAAATAATTCCTACGGCGACTATTATTACTATCAAAATCAAGTCAGCAGTTTGAACAGACAAATTGAAAACTTACGATCTCAGCTGCCACAAACTTATTACACTAAATACGCCCAACAATATATGTATAATAAATGTGCAGGCAATTATGAAAAATCTTCTTGCTATTTCCCAAGCAAAGGTAGCGCTGTTACGATTTACACAACAAGCGATGGCTACGGACTAACTTATTATGGATGGATTCCTATGAATTGTTTGGAGAAACGGTAATAATACAGACGATGAATGAATCAGAAAAAGAAAAAAGACTCAATTTCTTATGCGATCAGCTGGCCGATTGCAGAGATATCAATTTAACTGACAAAACCATAGAACTGATTGAAGAAGTTATTCAGATAACAAATGATGATTTTATTGAAAAATACGATTGCTTTGTTGGAAAAGATCATGATTATTGGGGAATAGACGACGGCTGGGATGTTAACTATAAGATTGCATTGTATTACAATAATGAGGCAAATCCTTTGTTCAAAGGCAAATCTTACAAAAAAGCAATGATGTTTTTGCATTTTGCCGATTATCACGCCAGCAAGAATCATTATTCCATCAAATCTGATTATTATGACCTCATTTTTAAATGCAACAAAGGCTTCTGTTTATTAAATATGGGCGATATATCGGCAGCATCAATCTGTTTCTCAAATATTATTAACAGATATGATTATATGATCAAACATGATCTTGATTATGAATTTGATTTGCCACAATACAGCACCAAACCACAAGAGTATGCGTTGCTTGGCATATCCATGAGCCTTGGAATGGCCATAACATATCTGAAACTTGGCAAAATACAAGAGGCAGAAAAACTACTCATAAAAATCAGCACAGAAACACAATTCTCACAAGATGATGCATTCTATGATAATTTCATCTTTAAGAGTTTTGCCACAAAAACAGCGTTTGCCGAAATGTATCACAGAATGGGTGATGATCAAAAAGCTTTGAAGACAATAACTGATGCTGTTTCAAACCTTCATTGCCATAATTATATAGCCGACAGCGCAACATACATGCTCGACTTGGTCAAAAAACATCTTGAAGAACAAGAAAAACCGAATTTGGATGAATTGTTATCGCTTATGTATGACGCGCATATTCATCGTGACAGTTGTTTCACTCCAAATTATGTTGATAGTTTATTTGTATAACTCATAATGAATGATTTCTCCACACTCCCCAAACAGTCAACAAACACTAAACCTTTGGTTTTAAAAATGTCTTTGAATTGGGTGTGGCCGACTATCTGTTTGATTTTCGTTCCGGCGTACAGATTGTTCATCTCTAGCGACTCAGGGCGTATCCAAATAGGTGAATGTTCGGGGCAATCGCCAACATAATCACCATATTGGGTGTTGACCCTAAAACCGAACGCCCTTTTGTTAATTTGCCACAACTCATTGATTGCCTTGGCCATATTCTGTGGACTAATATCCTCCACATCGGGCAGATGTTTTCTCTTCCAATATCGAGTTATGCCAGCATGCGTAACGATGTATTTGTCGCCAATTGGATATGCCACACCCTCGAAATAAGGTTCGGCATCAACCAACATCCATGTGATTTTCTGGGCGTTCTCATAATCCATTCTCGACGACATCTCCTCTATCCCAGGCAAATACTTGTAATCGTGATTGCCATATAGAAGCACTACATTATCAGGATTCGATTTCTTATATTCAACAATTTCCAGAAAATTATCCCTGACTTGTTCGAATGGCCATGAACAATAAGGGTCAAAATAATCGCCCACAAAAACGTTTATGTAATTTTTGTCAACAAGAGTTTTCCATGTTTTTCTGCCATGAATATCACCGATGATATTGTATATCATATTGTAAGCTTTCCCTTTATATCTTTAATCACCTCATCAATCGAAACCGGCCTGTTGTCGTGAGCATCAAGCGAAACGTTATACATAAACGGCAAGCCATTGTAGAACTTTTCTTTTTTATGTGTATGACCAAAGAAGTTGATTATCCAATCTTTGGGCTTTTCAACCTCCATATCAACTGTAATCGATGGGAAATGGCTCAAGTAATACTGATGACTTTTATACCATAAATATTTGGCTCCTTCTATTTCGACGATGCTTGGCTCCTTTTTATACAGTCCTATCTTCATACTGCCGTCGTGATTGCCAAGAATCAGATGTTTCTTGCCTTTAAGCCGGCTTACAATCGTCATTGCATCGTCCAGGCTGTTGTTCTCTCCTTTAAAAATCAGGTCGCCAAGGATATACACATCGTCATCGTCGGTAACTATTTCGTTCCAATTTTTCTCAATGGTGGCATTCATTTCCTCGGCACTCTTGAATCCACGCGGCTCGTAGATAAAAGATTTGTGATAAAGATGCAGGTCGGATGTAAGATATATCATGGCGGTTGATGTTTTAATGGGATGCAAAGATAGCCAATTTATCCGTTCAGACGGGAAGGAAGGGGTGACCCTTTCTCCCTTCTGATAAAATATGGGCTTCACTGCCACCGGTTAAAGTTGCATTTGTCTCTTGAATTTAGGAATTTTCAACAAAAATACCTTGGGAAATAACACGTATAGAATAATAATGGGAAATTACTATTCTAAGAATTTTAATCTTAGAAACAATGATGACACAAAATCGGTCAGCGTGACTGTGAAAGCTGAAAGCAATCTCTACACTGAACCAAGGATTTCGTTCGGTGACAGCAAAAGCACCGTGGAAAGCAAACTTGGCACACCTGATGAAATAAATAACGGCAATTATTTTTATCGCAATTATTCATCCGTAGTTGACTTGCTTATGGTAAGTTTTGAGAATGGCAAAGTCGAAGGGTATGCACTAAGTGTAAAAACGAGTTACGCCTCTGAATTGGGCACATTCCTTTTTGAGAGATACGCCTACTACGGTGAAATTGATGATTATCTTATGTACGGAAACGCTTTTTCCGTAAGTGACGCGACCAAATTGGTTGGTGTGAGAACTAATTATTCATACATCGCCGTCATGTATATTCCAAACCTAAGTTCCAAGGGCAATGTAATAATGGGTGAAATGAACGACATCTTGACGAAAAATGTCATGCAGGAATAACGCGACACGAATAAACAATCTTTAGTTTTTATTTTCTAAAATTGCTGGCATACGCCAGCTTTTTTTTGTAAATCTTAACGGAAATCTTGTATTTTTGCACAACTATTTTTGTGAAAGGTACATCTGGCATCCGCTGCGCATCTGTTATTTTGCCAAACAAAAGGATGCCACGACAGACAGACGGCGTTTGTTCTCACTTGGCTAACTTACTGATTCAAGCTGAAATACGATGTTTTAAACATCAATTATAAACCTAAATTAATGTAATATGAGAAAGAAACCACCAAGCAGAAATGCCACAGGGATGGCATACTATGCAGTGAGTCCGGACAGGGAGATAAGACTGCCGGACGGCATCAAAGAAATCGGTAACAGCCAGTTCTACAACAGCGAGATGGAAGGACACCTCATTATTCCGCCAACTGTAGAGAAAATCGGGAACTACGCCTTCTGCTTCTGCACCAAACTGAAATCGGTGACAATACCGAACTCGGTGAAAGACGTCGGGATTAGAGCCTTCGCCCACTGCGACAGCTTGGAGAAAGTGACAATCGGCGACGAGGTGGAGATGATCTGGAACGGCGCGTTTGAAGACTGCGTGTCGCTGAAGGAAATCAGACTGCCGCGGTCGCTCATTGAGATAGGCGACTCGATGTTCAGGAACTGCCAGTCGCTGAAAACGGTGTGGATAACGAACAAAAACACCGTGATAAACGATGTGCAGATAAACCAGAGAGAGGCAATCAAAAGCAGAATATTCCAGGATCCGACAAGGGAGTTCAGCGACAACCCTGACGACAAAGCGAGAATCTACAACGTGAGGGTAGGCTTCAAAGAACTTGACGAAATGACAATCTTCAAAGACTGCCGTTCGCTGGAACACATTTACGTGCCGAAAGGCTCGTTGGCGACTTTCAGGTACTACATGCCAATGCTGCTGGCTTACCTGCTCACGGAGTCAGAACAATAACGTGTAATTTTTTATTTACAATTTTTTACATCTGATTTTACAATTTTGTATTTTTGCAAACAAAATGAAGAAATGTAAAATAGGAAATAATTGAGTGAAAATTAGACATAAGGGCAATTCTAAATAAAACTCTTTGATAATCAAATAAATATTTGTATATTTG
>JAUNNU010000146.1 GCA_030537295.1 Bacteroidia bacterium | reverse complement strand
ATCACCTCAAACTCCTAATTACCTAATTACCGAACCACCTATGTTAATAACGAATATCAAAGAGCTCTGCGGCGTTCTTGAAGACGGCAGCCTGATGAAAGCCGGAATCGAGATGGCGGAGCTTGTAAGGATAAAAAACGCATACCTTTATATAAAAGGCAGCAAGATTGCCGACTACGGCACGATGGACTCCCCGAAGCTGCGGGAATATCTTGAGAAAGAAAAGAGGGTCGTCGATGCCAAGGGCGGCCTCGTGCTTCCGGCGTTCTGCGACTCGCACACGCACCTCGTCTATGCCAACTCACGTGAGATGGAGTTTTGCGACAAGATCCGCGGCTTGAGCTACGAGGACATCGCGAAACGCGGCGGCGGAATATTAAATTCTGCCAAAGCCACGGCCGCCGCAAGCGAAGACGAGCTTTACGATTCGGCGATGATGCGTCTCGAAGAGATAATGCGCATGGGAACCGGCGCCGTCGAGATCAAGAGCGGTTACGGTCTCACCACCGAGAGCGAGCTGAAGATGCTGCGCGTGATAAAACGCCTGAAAGAAAACTCGCCGATGACGATAAAATCCAATTTCCTCGGTGCGCACGGCATCCCGATGGAGTACCGCGGACATCAGGAGGATTACGTTGACTTGGTCATCAACGAGATGATACCGATGGTGGCGGCCGAAGACCTCGCCGACTTCATCGATGTGTTCTGCGACAAAGGTTTCTTCACGTGCGAAGACACCGAGCGCATCCTCATGCAGGGCATCAAATATGGCATGAGGCCGAAGATTCACGCCAACGAGATGGCGGTGTCGGGCGGCGTGCAGGTCGGGGTGAAATACGGCGCCATCAGCGTTGACCACCTCGAACAGATCGGCAAGGCCGAGATCGAGGCGCTGAAAGGCTCGGAGACGATGCCGACGGTGCTGCCGGGCTGCGCCTTCTTCCTGAACCTCCCGCTCTCGCCGGTGCGCGACATGATAAACGCCGGTCTGCCGGTGGCAATGGCGTCGGACTTCAACCCGGGGACGTCGCCGTCAGGAAATATGCAGTTCGTGCTGTCGTGCGCCTGCATAAGATACAGGATGACACCGGAAGAGGCTCTCAACGCCACAACTTTGAACACCGCCTACGCGATGGGCGTGAGCGAGGAGTTCGGCTCGATAACCAAAGGCAAGATCGCAAACGTAATAATCACCAAACCAATGACACAGCTCGAATTCATGCCGTATTACTACGGTGCGAACAAGGTTGAGAAGATGATTTTGAAAGGGAAAGTCGTCAGATAAGAGCCGTGAACTGAAAGTTTGAAAAGATGCCGTTTAAAAAAGCGGCATCTTTTTTTTGTAAAATTTTTGTCCGATTATTCAATTTGTATAATATTTTTAAGTATTTTTGCAATCCGATTATTAGTAATAAGTTTATTAGTAATAAAACTATTATATCATGCAAACTCCTTTTATATTTGGAAAAACGGTGAGCGGAGACGCTTTTACAGACAGGGAAAACGAGACGGCAAAATTGGTGTCAAACTTCAGGTATGGAGTGAACACCTTCATTGTATCACCTCGCAGATGGGGGAAGACATCATTGGTGAAGAAAGCTAAAACGCAGGCGGAGTGCGAAAAGTTAAAGATAGTTTATGTTGATGTGCATCAATGCCGTTGCGCGGAGGATTTCTGTGAGCGTTTCGCGTCGGCTGTATTGACCCAGACTTCAAATAAAATGGAAGAATGGCTTGAAAATGCGAAATCGTTTTTGAGCCGTATCAGTTTGGGGATCAATGCCTCGGCGGACATGTCAGGGGAACTGTCGTTGAAACTGCAATATTTCCCAAGGGAAAACTCTATGGAAGACCTGTTGCAACTGCCGGAAAAAATAGCAACGAAGAAAAAGATTAGGGTGATCGTCTGCATAGATGAATTCCAGCAAATCGGGAAATATCAGGATTCCTTGGCCTTTCAGACGATGTTGCGCTCCGTCTGGCAGCATCATGAACTCACTTCCTATTGTCTTTTCGGGAGCAGGAAGCACATGATGGAGTCGCTTTTCGACGACACCTCAAAGCCTTTTTACAAATTCGGCGACATAATATATCTGCAAAGAATTCCGGTGAATTATTGGATACAATACATAACCGCAAGATTCAGCGAGGCGAAGAAAACAATAACGGACGAGCAGGCGGAATGGATAGTTGACAAGGTTGATGGAAATTCGTCGTATGTGCAGCAACTGTCGTGGTATGTGTTTCAGCGAACTGAGAGTGCGGTTACTGAAGACATCCTCGATGCGGCTCAAAATGAGCTTGTTGACCAGTGCCGCGAGGTCTTTGAAAGCAAGACGGAGAACCTTACGGTTGGTCAGATGGGGTTCTTGCGTGCTGTGGCCGACGGCGTGCATGAAGGCTTTTCATCTTCAAAAATAATTGAAACGTACAGGCTGAACTCATCCGCCAATGTTGCGGTAATCAGGAAGGCGTTGATTGATAAGGATTTGGTGATTGAGGAAAACAAGTTGATAAAACTGTCCGACCCTGTCATGGGGATCTGGTTGAGGCATGAGTTCTGAATTGTCACCGTCGTTACTGCCGTTTGAAAAAGCGGCATTTTTTTTTGTAAAAAATATTTGACGAATAAATTTTTTTGTATTTTTGTGCCGTCATTTGTCGAAGCCCGCAAGGGCTTGGGTGGGTGACAGACATATTGGAAAGACGTTGTGCTGACGTTTTATCTGCGGCTTATTGGAATCTCGCAAGTTCTTAATCGATCGCACGATAAGGCAGTGGGCTGATGTCCAAGGGATTGTTATATATTTAAGGTGTCGCCCGACACCTGATGATATAGGCGTTCTGCGTGGGCTTCGACATTGCTTATCCTCGATCGATGGGCAATGCGAGAGCCTCAATAAGCGGGATAGGCAAGGTGCAGATTCCCGCGCTTTTTCTTTTATGGTCTCATAATTTTAAAAATAATGTCCGGTATAGGGAATCTGCCAAAAAAAACGAAAACCGATGGGCCGATGGGATATAACAGGTGTTAAAGAAAGATGAAGAATGTAAACAGAATTTTCCCGCTGTTCCTGACGGCCTCGCTGCTTCTATGCGGCAGTCTCGCTTTTGGACAGGAAAGAACTTTGCAAACCGGAAGTGACGGTTTCAGATGGTACGAACTTCGACAAGATGGCTACTACGGTGCCCAAAGCATCAATGGCACAACGTTAATTCCCTTGAGCAGAAAATACACAGATATGTATTATGTCACGACACATGGAGGTTGGTTTTGCTTTAGGAAAAACAATTCGAGTACATACGAAGGTTGCTGCGATAAGAACGGCAGAGAAGTCATTGGGGTGGAAAGAAGATACAATAAGGTCTATTATTGGAAAGACGATGGTTATATAGAAGTTAAAAAGAACGGCCTTTATGGTGCGTGTGACCTGAACGGCAGAGAAATCATTGCGCCAAAATATGAAAGCCTGATTCTTAACGATATCAGTGGTGAATTCGAATACGAAAATTCACAGGGCGATTGGGTTTCCACAGGTGTAAAATATGCTGGGAAAACTGTTACTTACGCCAGTTCGTCATCATCTTCCTCATCTAATAATTCGTCATCATCCTCCAACAGTGCGAGCGGAAACACGAAATCGGGCTTGCTTTATGAAGGAGATTACACAGAAGGCAATTGGGTTAATCAATACAATGGCTGGGTGCTAACTTCCCTTGATCCTAATCAGCATTTTGAAATTTACGAGGATTATTTAAGCGGTAGCTCCATTTTGGGTGTGGCTTCCTATGATGGAAAAACATCCAGTGGAAAGAGAAAATACGTGCTCGAAAGCCTTTATTCTATAACTTATTATGTAGATGACAATTTCAATATCACTGCTGTTGCAGATATGTCCGGACAGCGGTATAATATATCCTATAGAAAAGGAAATGCATCATATAATATCAATGCGTTCGGGATAAATCCGTATCAGTCACCAGATGCGGGATATATAAACAATGGCGGAAGTTATACTGGAGGCTATATACCGTCATCGCCTACTACTGCACCAACTACACAGTCGAGCCAAATTAAATGTTCATATTGCCATGGTACAGGAAGAGTTGCAAAAAACACATATCCTCCTATGTATGGCGCTACGGATTACAAAGTCAGATGCCCTGAATGTGGAGAGGAGCATTTGAAATCCGCTGGGCATGTGCATGTTACATGTCCAAATTGTCATGGACGAGGATATATTGAATAACAGCTTTTATATTGAAAAGCTGAAAAATAAGGAGAACGGCGCAAGTTGAAGTGACCACGAAAAGTTGGACGTTAAATTAAACGTTAATTATTAGAATCTCTATAGTAGTGAGCTCGGTATTGTGCCGGGCTCACTCCTTTTAATCTAAACTTTATCCTTTTCGTATTATACCAAATTAGTTTTTTTCAGAGACGTTATGTGCTAATGGACAAAAATCAGGGTGCTTGTCTTCATGATATTGCATAACGTCCGTTATTAGTTTGCGTTTTTGTCATCGTCAGCAACTTCGCAAGGATTTGACGTGTCTCGTTTCGGTTCAGCAATACACCCGACATCGGGAGCAGCGACAGCGGATTCCGCCTTATTACAAAATTTAACATGAGGCTGCTCTACTCCGCTGCGCTCCGGTCGCAATGACGGCGGCTTTTTTTAAGAAAACTGAAAGGGGAGTTGAGGTGTTGCGGCTTCGCCGCAACACACCAACAAAATATAACACCCAAACGCCGCGCGTCATTGCGATCGACCGCCGGGAGGCGAGCAAACTCCTGGTGTTACCAAGAGC
>JAUNNU010000145.1 GCA_030537295.1 Bacteroidia bacterium | reverse complement strand
CGGGCATTTTTTTTGTTCATATTGTCATTTTTTCAGATTTTGAATCGTCGGCAAAGATAGCAAATAAAGGCATTGCCGGCGACTTTAACCTGCAATTTGACCTATACACCAAATTTTGTCACATCTTTGCCGCCCGAAATTTATAACTTTGTAAAAAAGACGTAAACAAATAAAATATGCGTAAGTTTTTTGTTTTTCCTCGCCCTCACGCTCAACGTAGCACTTTGAGCACAGACAATCGATGATGTGGCGTATATTGATGCCAATGGTGGAGTTTAGAAAAACGGAATGAAACAAGACAAGTGAAAACATAGGTTTGTTTATATAATGAAAAGTCCTGGCCGAATTTGGTCAGGACTTTTTCAATATGAATTACCGTTCTCTTCTCTTAACCTTCAATCAGTTGGTTGTTGCTCCCCAGCACGTTGATGATTTTGTGCATGTAGAGTTCTTTCATTCTGTCGCGGGCGGGGCCGAGGTATTTGCGCGGGTCGAACTCTGCGGGTTTCTCCGCCATGGTCTTGCGGATGGCCGCCGTCATCGCCAGACGGCTGTCGGAGTCGATGTTGATCTTGCAGACCGCCGACTTCGAGGTTTTCCTGAGCTGTTCCTCCGGAATGCCGACCGCCGCCTTGAGGCAGCCGCCGTTGCTGTTGATGATGTCAACGTCTTCCTGCGGCACCGACGACGAGCCGTGAAGCACGATGGGGAAGCCCGGAAGTTTCTCCTCGACGGCTTCGAGGACGTCGAACGCCAACGGAGGCGGGAGCAGACGGCCTGTCTTCGGATCGACGGTGCACTGCTCCGGCGTGAACTTGTACGCGCCGTGTGACGTGCCGATGGAGATTGCAAGTGAATCGACACCTGTCTTCGTCACGAAATCGATGACTTCCTCCGGTTTCGTGTAATGGCTTTCGGCTGCCGACACCTCGTCTTCGACGCCGGCCAAGACACCGAGTTCACCTTCGACCGTCACATCATGTTGATGTGCGAAATCGACGACTTTCTTTGTCAGTGCGACGTTCTCGTCGTATGGGAGAGCCGAGCCGTCGATCATCACCGACGAGAAGCCCATCTCGATGCAGTTCTTGCAGAGCTCGTATGAGTCGCCGTGGTCTAAGTGAAGCACTATTTCGGGGTGCTCGCAGCCGAGTTCTTTTGCGTAGGCGACGGCGCCTTCCGCCATGTAACGGAGAAGCGTCTGGTTCGCATAGTTACGTGCGCCCTTCGAGATCTGAAGGATGACAGGAGACTTGGTCTCTACCGCAGCCATGATGATGGCCTGCATCTGTTCCATATTGTTGAAGTTGAATGCCGGGATTGCATAACCGCCTTTGACGGCCTTGGCGAACATCGCGCGTGTGTTCACCAACCCTAAGTCTTTGTAATTTACCATATTAATATTTATATTAGATTTCCGTGTCTATGATTTTTCCGTGTTGTCAGTTTCTAACATGTTGATGTTGAAATTCCAGTTGAGTTTCATGGCGTTGCTCTGCTGTTTGTCCAAACTCTCCATGATTTCCTCCTGTTCGTTTTCTGAGATGATAAGAAGTTGGTCGCCTTTTTTCAAGATGAGTCTGCCGTTCGGGACGATGTAGCGGTCGCCGCGTTTTACGATCATGATGAGGGTGCCTTTCTTGAGCGGATAGTCTTTGAGTACAGTCTCTTTCTCGACTGTCCGCTGTTCCATTATCGTATTGAGTTCGTCAGGGATCTCGATGCCGAAGTTTTCGGGGCCGCTGTCGTCTTTTTCGCCTAACTTTAGCTTATTTGCGACGAAAGGAATTGTCGTTCCCTGAACCAAAAGTGATATCAATGTTATGAAAAACACCACGTTGAATATCAGTTCGCCGTCTTTTACACCGGCTACCACCGGATATGTCGCGAAGATGATGGGCGCCGCGCCGCGCAGTCCGACCCACGAGATGAAGGCTTTGTCTTTGAATCCTATTTTCTTGAATGGTATGAGGCTGATGTAAACGGCGAGCGGTCGTCCGATGAAGATTACGAATAAGCCGAGGATTATGGCGTTGAATGCCATGTCCATCATGTTGTGCGGCGTGACGAGGAGTCCGAGCATGAGGAACATCACGATCTGCACTAACCATGTAAGTCCATCGAGAAGCTTGTTGATGCTGTGTTTCTCGATGATTTTCTTGCTTCCGAAAAGCGGATATTCTTTCTTGAAGATACGGATTTTCGGCGTTCCTTTCACCATTCCGGCGTTGCCCACGACGATGCCGGCGATATAGACGGCGAGGTAGCCGTTGGCATTAATCACGTTGGTAACTGAGAATGTGAGGAAAACGAACCCCATGATGAGGATTTGGTACATCGATTTGTTCTCGAGTTTTATCGTGTTGTGCAACAGCACGTATCCGCGGCCGAAAAAGTACCCTATCACCAAGCCCATGCCGAATTGCCACAGGAATGTGAGGATGATGCTCACTGCGCCTACATCGCCACCGCTGTTCATCACGATTTGTATCATCACGATTGTCAAGATGTTAGCCATAGGGTCGTTACTTCCCGACTCGAGCTCCAGAAGCGGCTGGAGGTTGTTGTGCATCTTCATTTTCTGCGCCCTGATGATGCTGAAGACCGAAGCGGAGTCGGTTGACGACATCGTGGCGGCGATCAGCACGGCGTATGGGAACGACACGTTGACCAGGCTGTTGAATGATGTGCTCGTGATGTGAATGAAAAATCCCGCGATTAATGTCGTCAGCAAGACGCCCACGGTTGCGAGGACGATTCCGGGGCCGAGGACGGGCTTGATGGTGGTGAATTTCGTGTCCATGCCGCCGTTGAACAAGATGATCGACATCGCCACCATGCCGATCGACTGCGCGATGTTGTAGTTTTCGAAGTGGATTCCGACACCGTCTTCTCCGAAAAGCATCCCGACCAACAGGAACACCAACAAAACCGGAATGCCAGCCTTATAACCTGTTTTTGAAAGTAAAATACTGAGAATCAAGATAAAACCAGCTAAAAGCAAGAAGTTACCAGCAGTGAAAGTCATGTCAGTTCGTCGATTTTATGTTAAATACAAAGTTGATAAAAATCGTTGCAAAAATATAAATAAAAAAAACAAATGTCAAGTTTAAAAATTGTTTTATGATTTAAAAAATTGTTTTTTCATGAATTACGGAGATAAAAGAAAAAGGTTCGAGTATCTGGCCCGGACCTTTCCCTTGAAACACTAAGGTTTCTGTTGTTTTCACATGACAGTGATTTTCACGTTATTATGCAATCTCTATTGTTTTTGTGAGTTTCTTCTTCTCTTCCGGCTTGATTTTCGGAAGTGTCACCTCCAAGATGCCGTTTTCGACCTTCGCCCTGATTTCCTCGGTCTTCACGATGTCGGGCAAAGCGAGCGTCTCCTTGAAGTGCGCGGTCGTGAACTCGCGGCGCAGGTACTGCTGTTTCTTGTTGCTTTCCTCGGTGTTGTTTCTCTTCACCATCTCGATGACGAGGTTGTTGTCGCTGTCGATGTTCAATGTCAGATCCTCCTTCGTGAGGCCGGGGACGCTCATCTCAATCTTGAATTCCTCCTGATTTTCAATGATGTTCATCTGCGGGCTGCTCGTTTTCGGCATTCCGTAATTGAAGTTTTCAAAAAGGTCGTTGAACAGTGTCGGAAAGAAATCCGAAGTTCTTTTTGCTACTAACATAATCTAATCTCCTATTTTTAGTTTTTTAACGTTGTTTGTGTTTTTTTAACTTTAATCTCTAATCTTTATATTGTTTTCTCGCCATTTTTTCCGATGACGCGGTCGGACTGTCAATTTGCATTCCGAAAAATAGGTTTGTTTTCAGAAATACAAACAACCGTCTGATTGATAATGTTTTATTACATAAAGAAAAAATTCATGATTTTTAATAGCTGACAAATTTTCCGAAACGCCTCTTTTCTGGAGTAAATTACCTGACAAAATGACATTGTTGTTGGAATCATAAATTGGATGTTCGGAAAAATAAATTTAAATTTCAAAATATTATTTCATGTTTCAAAATAATGTGTAATTTTGCATCTTCAAAAATAAGAATTTATGAGGATTTTTACCGAACAAAAACTGGTCTATAGGTCAAATTGCAGGATACAGCACCTCTCAACCCCTTGTAAATACAGGCGATTCCGACGATTCAAAGCTTTCAGCCACAAAATCGATGCTTAAAAGTCTTCTATAGGTCATTTTGCAGGATACGACATGGCTGCATCCCTTGTATACACTAACTTTGCGCGAGTTTCAAAACTCAAAAAAAAGTTAGTATGCGCAAGAGTAAATGCCCCGTGTGCGGATCTTCACACACAGTAAAGAACGGCAAGAGAAAAGGAAAGCAAGTGTATAAATGTGCGGACTGTGGTTATCAGTTTCGCAATGATCGTCTGCCGGATGACTTTCTTTTGTGGAAGTTATACCAGGGCAACAAGCAAACCGTCAAAGAACTTGCGGAACAGTTTGATGTAAGCGAATCCACCATCAAGCGCCGTCTTCGAAACGTGTCGATAGAATGGGAGCAGCCGTCGTTGTCAGGAGGTGGGTTTGTCCATCTTGATGCGACATACTGGGGGCGCAATTGGGGGATAATGCTTGCATCTTGATGATGCGACAGGTCGTGTGCTTTACCTGGAGTTCATCAAGAACGAGGCGAACGCAGACTACGAGTCGGCAGTGCGAAGCATTGAAGAACGCGGCTATGAGATAAAAGGGCTCATCATTGATGGGAAGCAGAGCCTGTCTGGCATCTTCAATGACTATAAGGTTCAGATGTGCCAATTCCACATGAAACAGTCAACCTAAATCAGGAAATGACAGGTTT
>JAUNNU010000144.1 GCA_030537295.1 Bacteroidia bacterium | reverse complement strand
ATATTCTTCATTCAGAATTATGTATTCATTTGTTGTCGAATATTTAGGTATTCTGATAGAAAGCAGTAGTAAGGCTAATCCGACTATCAGCACAAAGAAAAACAATATTTTAGGGTTAATCGGCTTTATTACTTTTCCCATAACACTTGTACTTTTGGATTTTTACCCCATCCGTAAATATCAAAAGGTGTGCCATTGCCTACCATTTTTTTTGCAAACCATGTTGCTGCGTTTCTAAACACATTCCCTCCTGAATTAAAATCATAAGTATCAATATAAGCAGTATTAACGGCCTCCAACTTTACTTCTCCGGTACTTGGATTAATCAGGTGAAGTGTAAGAGTTCCATATACTCTTCCAATGTCTTTGTTTGAGTTTATATCGAAAAAGAAATTATGAGTTATATGGTTTTCAGTATTAAAATCAAGTGTTGACAATGGAGATAAGTTTATTATGGATTGATTGACATATAAAGTCTGCCCATTCCCATTTCTCCACCATCCACGAGCCTCTATATCCGTAATATATCCATCCCAGTCGGGTCTGCTTGACAGCCCATTGTAGTGGC
The DNA here is from genome assembly GCA_030537295.1 of Bacteroidia bacterium. GTDB lineage: Bacteria > Bacteroidota > Bacteroidia > Bacteroidales > F082 > Limimorpha. Next base: position 4,320 of record JAUNNU010000144.1, on the reverse strand, counting down.
TTAAGAAACCTTCAAAATTACCATTATTGGCGAAAGCAAGTGCTTGTTCATCGCTCATGTTGTCTAAGGTTCTGCCCAATGTCATTGCCATGTCATGCGACATGCCTTGGGTGAAATAATCTTCATTCATAATGATGGCATCTCCTTGCAGTCCTTGGTCGTCAGTGCCAAGGAATACGCCGTCCTCGTTATAAATCGGCGCGTTATTTCTCAAAACCTCGGTTTCCATCCCATCAGGGTCAATAAACATTATCGGACTATTCAGGCAATACGTATAAGGCGACGCGTTGAAATACTTCTCCGCTTTCGGGTCTGTCTGCAGGAATCTTCCGATTGTGGGGTCGTACATTCTGGCTTCGAAGTCGTACCAGTTGAGCGTGATGCCGGCGAGGGTCTGGCCCTGCAGCTCCTTGCCTCCGTACAGGCGTTTGTTCACGTTGCGGCTGCCGTAGTCGTTGCGTCTCAGGGTCATTCCGAACGGATAGTACGACGATGTCTGCACCACCTCCGGCTGTGCGCCGTCGTGCGCCACGAACTCGACCCTCGCGTTGCCGAGATGGTCGGCGATGGTGTAGTGGTATCTCCATTTGTTGCCGTTTGACGTGTTCATCGGTATTACTCTTCCAAACGGCGCAAAGATACAAACTAATTCGTTATCTTCATACAGGAAATTATACGAATAATCTGTCACGCCGTCGGCAGCCGATGACATGGATTCCACCTCGCGGCGGAGCTTCGTGCCTGTCGATGTGTAGCTGTATCTAACCTTGTCGGTGGCGGAAGCCGACACCTCCAACGGCTTGTTGTATCTGCTGTAAGTGATGTAAGCCATTTTCGACGGGTCGTAGGTCGGGTTGCCGCACTTATCGTAGGTATATGACTCTTCCGTGACAGGATATCCGTCGGCTTTCTTCGACAAGTCGGTGATGTTGTTTATTTTGTTTGTACCGGAAGCTGAATTCATGTAATAAATGCAACTTTTTGATTAATTTTTTTAATTGTTCGTGCCTTCGTTCCGACACATTATTAATATTATAGGGATATGTGCGGGTGTCTTTTCTTTCAGACACCCTGTCGTTTGATGAACCTGTTCTTGCCGAGTCGGAAGATGCCGTAGCGAACAATGGAGCGGCGTGTGTTTACCCCCCCCCTGTAAATCATTGATAATCAATACATTGTATGTCAAATCAATATCTGTCATTACGTTTCGGTTTTGAAAGGTCAAAATTAAGAAGAGATTTTTTAAATGTCAAGAAATTTTTTGAAAAAAAATAAAATAAAATAAACATATAAAGCGGACTATGAATATTAATAGCATAGCTATTCAATCAATACCCGTATTTTTCCTTCCATTTCGCCTTCAGCGAACGGCGCAGCTCAAGCTCCTTCGGGTTTTCCTGCGGGGAGTATAGGCGAGTGCCGGAAATCTCCTCAGGCAGAAACTCCTGCTCCACGAAGTTTCCCGGAAAACTATGTGCATATTTGTAGCCGTCGCTGTAGCCGATGTCTTTCATCAGCTTTGTCGGAGCGTTGCGCAGATGCATCGGCACGCTGAGGTTTCCAGTCTTGCGCACCAAAGCCTGCGCCGAGTCAATCGCCACGACGGCAGCGTTGCTCTTGGCCGAAGAAGCGAGATAAGTCGCTGTCTGAGAAAGGATTATGCGACTCTCAGGCCAGCCGATCTTGCTCACGGCGTCGAAGCAGGCGTTGGCGAGCAGAAGCGCGTTCGGGTTGGCGTTTCCGATGTCTTCTGATGAAAGTATCAACATACGCCGCGCGATGAAAAGCGGGTCCTCCCCTGCCTCAAACATTCGTGCGAGGTAATAAACCGCCGCGTTCGGGTCGCTGCCACGGATCGACTTGATGAAAGCGGAGATGATGTCGTAGTGCATCTCCCCCATCCTGTCGTATTTCAACAGATTGCTCTGAATATATTTCGTCGTCACCTCGTTATCGACAACGAGCCTTTCCGCATTCTGGTTCTCATCGTCCAACATACTGACAACCAAGTCAATGGCATTCAGAAGTTTACGTGCATCGCCGCCGCTGATCTGCATCAACGCCTCGTCCTCCTCTATGACAATCTCTTTTTTACAGTCATCTTTCAATGTCTCGACCGCATTGACAATCAGTTGTTTAAGGTCATCTTTCTCAAGACTTTTCAGGATATAGACCTGGCAGCGTGAAAGCAAAGGCGAGATCACCTCAAAACTCGGATTCTCCGTCGTCGCGCCGATGAGTGTGACGAGGCCTTTTTCTACTGCGCCGAGCAGAGAGTCTTGCTGCGCCTTCGAGAAACGATGTATTTCATCGATGAAAAGAATCGGTGCTTCAGGAGCCATCCGCGCACGGTCGTATATCTCGCGCACGTCTTTCACGCCGCTGCTCACCGCGCTCAGAACGAAAAACTGCCGTTTCACCTGTTTCGAGATGATATATGCCAACGTTGTTTTTCCGACGCCCGGAGGTCCCCAGAAAATCATCGACGGGATGTGACCGCTCTCGATGGCGCGGCGCAACACCGCATTTTCGCCAATCAAGTGTTTCTGGCCAATATATTGGTCAAGCGATGTCGGACGGAGCCGTTCCGCCAAAGGCTTTGTGTTCTTCATGATACATTATCTCTTAAATCTGTCTCCGCTTTCTTTAATCACGGCTTTTTTCCATGAATCCGGATAGCCGGGCTGCTGCGGACGAGCCGGATAACCCCACGGATTGCGTTTGAACTCACCGTTTTCTTCTTGTTTCACATTGCTGTCCAAATATTTGACTAACAGATAGTTGTCAAGCTCCTTCCATCGTGCCACGGTGTTTGCGCCGACTTTCGACGAAAAATCCGTCAGCAGTACGACCGCTTCATCAGTCTTATTGTTTTTCAGAAGCTCTAACGCTTGATTATCAATAGTTTTAACTTGATTTTGATATGAATTTTCAAGTTCGTTCTGCACCTTTTGAATATCGCCAATCACGCGGTTGTAGAACAGATATTTGAAATGAGCGAGACGATTAAAAACCCAGAAAGCGGCGTTGTCGGAATATGTCAGCATGTCGCCATTCCCTTGACGGAACTCAATCGGCACTTCAGCGATGGAGCAATAGAACGGCGTGTAAACCGTTGAGTTTGTGTCATCTACGCCGAACCAGATGATTCCGCCGATTTGATTTGGAAGCCAGTTTCTTGTCTGTGCGATGAACGAGAAACCTGTTTGCAGTGCGACGGTGCTTCTCTCGTTGAAATATTTTTCGCCGTCGTATTCCCAATAAAGCGGGTTCATCCGGTAAGGCGAGCCGCATGCGCCGGCGCCGACACCTTGCGATTTGTCGAGTTCGGTTCCCTGATAATAATTTCGCATGAAATACATCATGTCGCTCAGAGAAATCTTTCGGTTCGGCTTGACATACAACGGCATACGTCCGTGTCCGAGGTCTTTTCCTGTCACGTAATCCCAATATTGATCCATGTCGTCGCACACCTCGTTGAACATCGCCCAGACGCGGAGATCGCAGATGCGGGCGGCGGAGAAGTCAACCGGCGCGTATGCTGCACTGAAATCAAAGTCGGAATCCTTGCCGCTGAAATAGCCTTTCTTGCGTGCGAAAGTGATGACATCATGTTTATAAATCACTTCAACGTCTTGATTATAAAGTCGTTTCCAGTCTTTATCAGTGATTGATTTCTTGCCGTCCCTTAACGGGAAAGTCTGAATACGAGCCGCATTAGCGTGTCCGGAGATATAACCGTCGGGGATGCGGATTGCGACCCACACGCAGCCCCTCTCCTCGCCTTTCCCGATGATTTCCATGTACCAGACTTCATCTTTGTCGGAGATTGAGAATGACTCGCCATCGCTTGCGTAGCCGTATTTCTCTACGAGGTCGGCCATGATTTTTATCGCCTCACGTGCCGAGGTGCTGCGTTCGAGTGCCATGAACATCAGGCTGCCGTAGTCGATGAGTCCGTTATTATCGATGAGTTCTTCACGGCCTCCGAAAGTCGTTTCCCCCATAGCCACTTGATTTTCATTGATATAGCCTACAACCTGATAGGTATGAGCGGGCTGCGGTACCTGTCCGCGCGGCTCGGCTGTACCGCGGTCATAAATCGTCCTCATACTTCCTTCCGGCCAGTCTGCGGCGGGAGTGAAATATAGCTCGCCGTAACGGATATGCGAATCGGCGGCGTAGGTTATGAAATTAGAACCGTCAACGGATGCGCCTTTTGTCACAAGAAAATTCGTGCAGGCAAAAGAATTGAGACCTGCAAAAAGCAATAATGTCGTGAGAAACCTCGTTAGTTTATTCATATTCAAAGATTTAAAG
>JAUNNU010000042.1 GCA_030537295.1 Bacteroidia bacterium | reverse complement strand
TTGAAAGTTAAAAGTTTAGAGAGTAAAGTCAAGAGAGAAATGAGAAAAGTTTTAACAGCGATTATCGCAATTTTATTAAACATCGCGGTTTATGCCCAGGACGATGTCGAGTTCAACGTCATCTGCAAACATCAGGTGATGGTCGGGGAGCAGTTCAACGTCTCGTATGAGCTTGACGGCAACGGCAGCAACTTCGAGGCGCCGAACTTCAACAATTTCGAGATTGTGGGCGGTCCGTTTTCATCATCGAGTTCAAGTGTTCAGATCATCAACGGCTCGGTTACGAAATCTAACAAGACGACATATTCGTTTTATCTCCGCGCCATAAAAGAAGGGACATTCACGATCCCAGCCGCGACCATAACTGTCAACAGGAAAAAAGTGAAGAGCACCACCACTGACATCACCGTCGTCGCCGGCGGCAGCAACAGCGGATACTCCGGTTCGGCATCAAACAGCGGCGACAGAAACGCGTCGGCGGCGGCAGGCGGCAGCGAGGTGTTTCTCGAAGCAATCCCGAACAAGAGAAACGCATACATCGGTGAACAAATCGTGCTGACTTACAAGATCTTCTACAACATCGCCATTTCACAACTTTCCATATCCAAGGCTCCGTCGTATTCCGGTTTCTGGACCAAAGACATCACCGACAACAACGGCACCTTGCAGCAGTCTTCGATAGTGAAAAACGGCAAGCAATATGCTGTCGCCACCGTCCAGGAAGTCGTGCTGATACCACAAAAGACCGGCACATTGACAATTGACCCGTTGGATATCAGCTGCATAGCGCAAATAAGGAATCAAAGAAGCCGCCAACGCACTAACGACCCGTTTGAGGATTTCTTCGGTGACGTGATGGGAAGCAACTACACCAATGTCAAAAAGGAGATCAAGTCGCAGCCGATCACCATCGATGTGAAACCTGCGCCAGCAGCCGACAAGCCAGAGTCATTCAAGGGAGCAGTCGGACAATTCACGTTCACGTCGTCAATCGACAAGACTGAGATGCAGTCGAACGATGCCTTCACCCTGACTTACACCGTTTCCGGCAAGGGCAACATCGAGCTTCTCGACATGCCGAGACCAGTTTTCCCGCCTGACTTTGAAGTCTATGACCCCAAAATCACCACATCGACAAAGAACAACTCATTCGGAATCAGCGGCACGAAGAAGGCCGAATATGTCGTAATTCCAAGAGTTTCAGGACATTTCAAACTCGAACAGGTCAATTTCACATATTTCGACCCGCAGAAGGACAGATATGTGACGCTGTCGTCTGACGAATACGGCCTCAACATTGCCAGAAGTGAAAACGAAGGCAGCAGCGGAGTGATCTACGCCGGCGGGCAGGAAGCCATCAAGGTTGTCGGAAGCGACATCAGGCACATCATGACAGAGGCCAAACTTAAAAAAATGTCCGGAACATTGTTCACAACGCCTCTGTATTACATCATCATGGGGTTGCTTGTCGTTTTGTTTGCTGTGTCATTAATAATGTACAGCAAAATCAACAAATTCAACAAGAACGAGGTTTTGGTCAGGAACAAAAAGGCCACGAAGACTGCGAAGAAACGTCTCCAGAGAGCTTACAACTACTTCAAAGTCAACGATCAGAATCATTTCTACGAGGAGTTCGCACAGGCATTGTGGGGTTATATTTCCGACAAACTCAACATTGCGCGCTCACAGCTTTCGATGGACACCGTAAAAGAGATGATGTTCAGCAAGAAAGCACCAGAAGACATTGTAAATCAGTTTATTGAATTATTAAACAGTTGCGAATTTGCCAGATTTGCGCCGGGCGACCCAGGCAAGAAAATGGACGACCTCTATCAAAAAGGAGTCGAGGTCATTTCAAAGGCTGAAAGAGTATTAAAGTAAAAAGTTAAAAGTTAAAAGAGCAGACATGAAAAAGTTATTTTTGATTTTGGCGATAATGTTGGCGGTGATTGGTCTGAAAGCGCAGAAGTTGCAGGAAGACGCCTTCGCCAAGGCAAACGCATATTACAACAACAGTCAATATGACTCGGCGTTGATCGTTTACAACAAGATAATAGGAGAAGGTTATGTATCGACACCTATATTATATAACATGGGCAACGCACATTTTAAAATGCGAAACGTCCCGATGTCGATATATTATTACGAACGAGCCTTGAAACTTGACCCGAACAATGAGGATGTCAGGAGCAATCTTACCATCGCCAACTCATTGATTTCCGATAAGATAGAGCCGTTGCCGGTCTTTTTCATGACAAGATGGCATCGCAGTATCGGCAACATTTTCACCGCCGACGGGTGGGCTGTTTTCTCGATTATTATTTTTGCAATTTTGCTTCTTGCTGTTTTCCTCTACTTCACGGCACGCACAAGAGGTCTGAAGAAAAGCATGTTTTTCATCGGTATTTTCACATTGATATTTTTCGTCTTAAGTGTTTCATTTGCAGCGCAAAAAAGCAATTACATGAAGAGCAACAACGAAGCCATCATCATGAAACCGACCATTACTGTGAAAAGTTCGCCGTCTTCATCGGGCGTTGACCTTTTTGTCTTGCACGAAGGTTCAAAGGTTGAGATAAAAGAGACAGAAGACAATTGGAGCAAAATCAAGATGGCTGACGGCAGTGTCGGCTGGTTGCCGGAAGATGCTCTGATGAGATTTTAGGATTTTTTTAGGGTTTTGGTAAAATTTTTAATTATTTTGAAAATTTTATTTGTGGAATGCAAAAAATGTTGTATTTTTGAACCCTAAAATATCAAATAATGGTTTTGTAATAAATTTTTAAATTACGTGATATGAAAAAAAGATTTTTACCGTTAAGTATGGTTTTGATAACCATGATGTTAGCACAGGCAGGTTTGGTTTCCAACGCTGCTGAAAACCAGGGGAAATACGTTCCCAGGACTAACACAAAGGCCACTGTTTCTTCATACATGAAGAGCATTCGCGCCAACCAAGAGACAGGCTTAATTGACCCAGCATTGATGCTGAAGGCTCAAAAAGCGGCTCAAACATCAAAAAGAGGCACTGGTGAATGGAAAGTCATGGGACCAGACAATTACGGTGCGCTCACAAGAGCCATGATTTATGACCAGAATGACCCAACCAACAACAAGCTCCTCATCGGGACAATGGGCGGACACATTTTCGAGTCTGTCAATGGCGGCATCACGATGAGACAGGCATACGACCTCAACACAATGATCAGCTGCATGATTCAGGTTGACGGCATCACGTTTGTCGGCACAGGAGACGGACGTTCACAATACATGGTCAACGGACTCAGTCATATTGGCTATGAAACAGGTTTCATCGGCAAAGGTGTTTACAGAATCGCCAAGGACGGTTCAATCACTCTTCTTTCCAGCACCAATCCTACCGCCACAAACGGCTGGGGTTTCGTGAACGAGATGGCAGTAATGAACGGAAACATCATATTGGCCGCAACAGACGGTGGTCTTTATAAATCATCAGACATGGGTGACACATGGTCATCAGTCGTTGCAGGTCAGGCGACAGCAGTCAGAGCGAATTCAAAATACGCTCTCGCCGTCGTTGATGAAGGTATCCTTCTCATCACAGCCAACGAAGGAGGCAATTTCAACGTCACAGCACTCACAGAAGCGGGTCTGCTTCCAGCCCAAGATGGAATAAAGATTGTCGCCGTATCACAATCAGATCCGGAATATCTCTATGCAGCATACATCAAGAGAAACACCAGTAGCAGCGGTGTTATATCATACACCACTGGTGATATCTTCTATTCAAAAGATGGTGGAAACGTCTGGCAGACCGCACTTGCCGCAACGACCATGTATGACATCTTCGGTCCAGACGGCTATGTTGACAACGCCATCGAAGTGTTCCCGAACAACCCAAAGAAGCTCCTTTTAGGCGGTTCAACATCAGTATGGACACTTGAAGACGCCACAAACACGGGCGTTTACAGACCAGTCTCCGTTTCCGTAGCCGGCAATGAATTGGCATCAACTCCATTCTATGTCCACATTGGCATCCAGAATTTCCTTTTCAACCCAGATAATGCGAATGTCTTCTTTGTCGGAACAGAAGGCGGTGTTTTCAAAGGTCTCTTCTCAGAAAACACATTCACATTCACAGGATGCAACCGTTACTTCATCAGAGAAAACCCACAGGATGAAGCAGTCCACACATCAGTCGCCCGTATGTTCGGCGTCGGCATAGGTGGAGACGATAACAGAGTCCTCGGCGGCAGCCTTGACCACGGCACCATCCTCATCCAGGGTGACGAAGACATCAACAACGTTGAGACAGGCAGAGCAATCTTCCCTAACTGCGACCCGAGTTCAAACGCAGCAGTCGTGGACGGATACGGCGTTTTCAATACATCATACGCCGGCGGTCATGCTGAGATTTCAACATTCAACCCAGATATCATCTTCGTTTCTGCAACAGGTTCAATGACGACACCTCTTTACAGGTCAGAGACATCAGGCGGCGACTATGACATGGAGAACTTCTACAATGCAGACAGCACATTCAGCAAAGTCATCACAAACGCAAACGCATTCAGAACTCCATTCGCGATGTTTGAGAACTACCAGGACATCTATTCATTAAGAACAACTTATTATGCAGCACCGATAGCACATGAAAAAGGCGAAATCGTTGATGTATTCAGCAACCTTTCAAAACATCCTTTCGACTACGTACTTGAGCAAGATGTCGAAGCTGGTGATACAATCTGGGACATCCAAGACATCATCTCCGCAACAATGGTCTGCGGTATTGAAGGCAGCATTTACATGACCAGAAACTCACACTATTTCAACGAAATGTCAAAGTGGTGGAGAATCGGCAAGATAGAAGGCATCCCGACAGCAGTTGCAATCAGCAGCGACGGTGACATGACAATCGTCGGAACAGCAGAAGGCAAACTTTACAGAGTAAGCAACCTTTCTATGGCAGTTACCGCAGAACTTGCAGACGTTGATTCAACAGCATGTATCGTCAACTTTGAAGTCCTTGACACAACAACATTCAAAAACCGCGCTGTCACAGCTATCAGCATCGTTGACAACAAAGTCCTCGTTTCTTTAGGAAACTACGGCAACAACGACTACGTTTACCTTTCAACGAACAATGGCGACAGCTTCACTTCAATCCAGGGCAGCCTTCCGAAAGCTCCTGTCTATTCATGCCTCATCGAAAGCACCAAGGGTGACATCTTCGTCGGCACAGAATACGGCATCTACTCAAAGAGAAGCGGCGGCGACTGGACAGCCGAAGGCTCTGTAAATGTTCCTGTGACAGAACTCAGACAAGCCACAGTCAGCAACTACGACGACATTTCTGTTCTCATCGGCTTCGACAATGGCGATGTCAACAAGCCTCTCTATGAACATTTCAAAGGCGTCACAAACCACGGTGTCATCTACGCTGCAACATACGGCAACGGTATCATCAAATGCAACGACTACAAGACGACAGACCTTGGTATTGAAGAAAATGAGATCGAAGCTGAAAACGCTCTCCAGATGAACGTCTATCCTAACCCAGTCAGAGGGACAGCCAACATCGACATCGAACTCTCAGAGACAACGACAGTCAGCTATCAGGTCTATGACCTCTCAGGCCGCATGGTCATGAGCAACGTCATCGGCACATTCGGACAGGGTCAGAACACGGTGTCATTCAGCACCAACGACCTCACAAGCGGTTCGTACATCCTCCGCGTCCAGGCCGGCAACAAAACTTGCACATCAAAGATTATGGTTTTCTAACCGATAATCAATAATACAAAAAAGGAGTTCCAATCGGAACTCCTTTTTTATTACCCTCATTCGGGACTAATAAGCTCTTTCCCTTTTATATTGCTTGTATTCACCATACGCAGGGCAAGCCGATGACTTGCACGATGTGAAAACGATTCCCAATACAAAAACAAGAGCCAACATTAAAGCTATTTTCTTCATATTTTCAATAATTTTCTTTTAAAATTTTGACCTACAAAGAAACGATTTTTTTTCTAATTTTGTACAATTATTTTCAAAATTTTTAAAGATGGTAACTGTAAGAAAACCAGACATTGAAGAAGGTTGGTATCAAGCACTTAAAACGGAGTTTGAGTCGCCATATTTTGCGAATATCAAGGCATTTCTGATTGAGGAAAAGAAGAATTTCATTGTATATCCTCCGTCAAGTCTCATTTTCAATGCGTTTAATCTTACGCCATTCGACAAGGTAAAAGTTGTTATATTGGGACAAGATCCCTACCATAACGTAGGTCAGGCTCACGGCCTCGCCTTCTCCGTCCCCGACGGGATACAGCCGCCACCGAGTCTTCAGAACATCTTCAAGGAACTGAACAGCGACATCGGGATGGCGATACCGAGAAAAGGCAATCTTGAAAACTGGGCCAAAGAAGGTGTCCTACTTCTGAACGCATCGCTTACCGTCAGGGCAAACATGGCGGCCTCACACGCGAGAATCGGCTGGCAACAGTTCACCGATGCGGCAATACGCGCACTTTCCTCAAAAAAAGAACACTTGGTTTTCATCCTTTGGGGCAACTACGCAATCGCAAAAGAAAGCCTCATCGACCACAGCAAACATTTGGTTTTGAAAACAGTACATCCTTCCCCACTCTCCGCAAGCAGAGGTTTCTTCGGATGCCATCATTTCTCCCAGACAAATCAATATCTTATCAATAACGGTATTCAGCCTATCAATTGGGCTTCAATTTAATTATAATAAAATGAAAAAATTAGTATTTGCCACTCACAACCTTCACAAACTTGAAGAAATAAGAAACATCCTGAAAAACTTTGAAGTCGTCGGGCTTCGCGACATCGGTTGCCATGAAGACATCGTGGAGGACGCCGACAACCTACAAGGAAACGCCAAGATAAAAGCCGATTTCGTGACGGACAATTTTCATCTCGACTGTTTCGCCGATGACACCGGACTTGAAGTGGAAGCCCTCGGAGGCGCACCAGGAGTTTATTCCGCACGTTACGCCGGTGAAGGCTGCTCTTATCACGACAATGTGGTGAAACTGCTTGAAGCGATGAAAGGCGTTGAAAACAGAAAAGCACGTTTCAGAACCGTCATCGCATTGAACCTCAACGGTGAACAGCATTTCTTCGAGGGCATCGTGAACGGAAAAATTCTCACCGAAGAACACGGTGAAGGCGGCTTCGGCTACGACCCGATTTTCCAGCCTGACGGTTTTGACGAGTCATTCGCCGAAATGGAGATGGAAACCAAAAACCAAATCTCACACCGGGGCAGAGCGACAGCAAAATTAGTGGAATTTCTTGAGAAATAACAAAAAGACAGCTTCCGCCGATTTGACAGAAGCTGTCTTCATATTTAAAAAACGCTCTACTTAAACGTTTCTTTTAGTATTTCCATCGCCTTGTCGATGCCGGCAGCATTCCTTCCGCCCGCCGTCGCCAACGTCTTCTGTCCGCCGCCGCCGCCTTGAATTTCTTTTGCAGCAGAACGGATTATCGCACCGGCATCCATCTTCTTTTCGTCAACGAGACTCTGCGGAAGCATGACACACAACGTCGGTTTCTCTTCAAAGACACCGCCCATCACAGCAACGACTTCAGAATCAATATCTTTCAACGCCATGGCGACGTTTCTCATCTGGTTCATGTCAACATTCAGTCTTGCAAACACGAATTTATGACCTTCCCATTCCGTTGCATTACCGTAAACATTCTTTGCATCCGACACGGCTTGCGCCATCATCATCGCCTCAATCTTCTTCTGCAACATCGCATTTTGAGTTGTCAATGTCTCGACAGCTTTCACGACATCGGCTGAAGATTTCACCATGACTTTAATCTTGTTCAACGTATCAATCTGATTGTCAAGATAATCGATTACAGCTGCGCCTGTTATCGCCTCGATACGACGCACGCCGGCTGCTATTGCGCTTTCACTCAGGATCTTAAATGCGCCGATACGTCCTGTCGATGCGATATGTGTGCCACCACAAAGCTCGCATGAGTAATCGGGACCGAATGTCACGACACGAACCTTGTCACCGTATTTCTCTCCGAACAACGCCATAGCACCCATTTTGCGAGCCTCGTCAATCGGAATGTCAACAGCAGTTTCGTTCTGAAGGTCTTCCCTAATCTTCTGATTCACAATCGTCTCGACCTTGCGTATTTCCTCGTCGCTCATCTTCGCGAAATGACTGAAGTCGAAACGGAGACGTTCGTCGTCAACCAACGAGCCTTTCTGTTCGACATGTGTTCCGAGAACCTGACGCAACGCAGCGTGCATAAGGTGAGTCGCCGTATGGTTGGATTCAATCTTAAGACGTCTTTCGACATCAACTTTTGCTGTGAAAACGGATTCAGGCTCTTGCGGCAGGACATCAGTGATATGAATGCTCAAATCATTTTCCTTGACGGTGTTGATGACGTTAATCGTTTCATTTTCAGATACAAGCACACCTTTGTCACCAACCTGACCGCCCATCTCGGCATAGAACGGAGTCTTGTCGAGAACGATCTCGAAATGTTTCTTGCCTTTGGCGACGACTTCCCTGAATTTCAAAATCTTTGATTCGCATTCGAGTTCGTTGTAACCTACAAAACATGTCGCTTTATCTTCGTGAATAAGCTCGACCCAGTCGCCCGACATCTTTTCGGCTGCCTTGCGAGAACGGTTTTTCTGTTCGGCGAGATGCTTGTTGAAACCTTCCATATCGACTTCAAGACCTTTTTCCTCTGCCATGAGATTTGTCAAATCGACAGGGAATCCGAATGTGTCAAACAGTTCAAAAGTAAATGCGCCATCGATGACCTTTGAATCCTTGTTTTGCTCGACATAGTTCTCAAAACGTTTGATTCCGGATGACAAAGTACGAAGGAACGACGCCTCTTCCTCGTAAATCACTTTTGAGACGAGGGTCTGCTGGGCTTTGAGTTCGGTATATTGTTCACCCATTTCAGCGATGAGGACAGGCAACAGATTATATACGAAAGGCTCGTTGAACTTCAAGAAAGTATATCCGTAGCGAACCGCACGGCGCAAGATTCTGCGTATCACATATCCGGCACCGTTATTTGAAGGCAGCTGTCCGTCGGTGATCGCGAAGCTAACGGCGCGAAGATGGTCGGCGATGACGCGCATCGCGATGTCGCACTTCTCTTCTTTCCCGTATTCAACGCCGGAAAGTCTCGAGATCTCATTAATAATAGGTGTGAAGACATCGGTGTCATAATTTGATTTCTTGCCCTGCATGACGCGGACGAGACGCTCGAAGCCCATTCCGGTATCGACATGGCAAGCCGGAAGATTCACGAGGGAGCCATTGGCAAGACGATTATATTGCATGAAGACGAGATTCCAAATCTCAATCACTTCAGGGTCGTCTTTGTTCACGAGGTCACGGCCGTTGATTTTCTTGCGGGCTTCATCGTCGCGGATGTCGATGTGAATCTCGGAGCACGGGCCACACGGTCCTGTCTCACCCATTTCCCAGAAATTATCTTTCTTGTTTCCAAAGATGATCCTCGATTCATCAACATGTTTCAGCCAGAAGTTATACGCTTCATTATCAGGAGCCATTCCGTCTTTTTCATCGCCGCCGAAGACTGTCACGTACAGTTTGTCCTTGTCAATCTTCATCACTTCAGTAAGAAATTCCCAGCCCCAGGCTATCGCCTCTTCTTTGAAATAGTCGCCGAAAGACCAGTTGCCCATCATCTCAAACATCGTATGATGATAAGTGTCGCGTCCGACTTCTTCGAGGTCATTGTGTTTGCCTGAAACGCGGAGGCATTTCTGAATGTCGGTCACACGCGGTGCCTTGCGGGGGTTATTTCCCAAAAAAACATCTTTAAACTGGTTCATGCCCGCATTTGTAAACATCAAAGTCGGGTCGTTTTTCACCACTATGGGAGCCGATGGCACAACGAGGTGCTGTTTTGACTGGAAGAAATCCAGAAAACTCTTACGGATTTCGTTTGCTTTCATTTTTCTGTCTTATTAATTTTATTTTAAAAAAATTATGCAAATTTACCAAAAAATATTATTTTTGCCGCACTAAAAAAATAATTAATTCGTTTTCCTACTCTAATGGAATGATTATGGCAAAAAAGAAATTCATATTTAACAGTCAAACCCTTGATTTTGAGGAATATAAAATATCTTGGAAGCAACGTTTCGCAAGATTTTTCGTATTCATCATCACGGCGGGGCTGTTTGGCAGCGGCATATATTACTTGGTGACGAAGTTCGCCGGGTCTCCAAAAGAGCGTATTCAGGCGCGTGAAATCGAGTTTTTGAAGCTCCAATATGAGATCATGAGCGACAAAATTGATAACATCGACGCGTTGATGGACGAGATGCAGGACCGCGACGACAACATTTACCGTATCATTTTCGAGGCGGAACCCATTCCTTCATCCGTGAGAAAAGCCGGTTACGGCGGCGTGAACCGCTACGAAGTACTCAACGGCTATGAAAATTCCGAGATGGTTTCAAATATCGCACAAAAAATCGATATTCTTGAAAGTCAATTGTATGTGCAGTCAAAATCATTTGACGAGGTTTACAAGATGGCGAGCAACAAAAAAGAGATGCTCGGTTGCATTCCAGCCATCATGCCTTTGAAAAATGTCGATGTTGCCCGAATCTCTTCATATTTCGGATACAGAACCGACCCATTTTACAAGGTTCAAAAGTTCCACAGCGGCATCGACTTCAGCGCGACTATCGGGACACCCATTTATTGCCCCGGCGACGGCAAAGTCGTTCAAGTCGAAAAAGCCAAGGGCGGATATGGCAATTTCATCATCATCGACCACGGCTACGGTTATAAGACACGTTACGCACACATCAGCAAGTCGCTTGTAAAAACAGGACAGAACGTGAAGAGAGGCGAGGAAATCGCCCGCGTCGGCAACAGCGGCAAGTCAACATCACCGCACCTTCATTACGAAGTAATCAAAAACGGGAAAGTCGTAAACCCCATCAACTTCTTTTTCAACGACCTGACACCTCAAGAATACGACAAGATCCTCGAACTGTCGGAATTGCCGTCACAAACAATGGATTAATCATGGAGACAAAAAAACTATACTATAAAATCAGCGAGGTCGCGAAAATGTTCGACCTCAACGCCTCGACGATACGTTTCTGGGAAAGCGAGTTCGATGTCCTGCGCCCGCGCAAAGGCAACTCCGGCAACAGGCTCTACACCGAACGCGACATCCGCTATCTGCAAGTGATTTATCAACTTGTAAAAGTCAAAGGCTACACCCTCCAAGGCGCAAAAGACGCCATGAAAACAAAATTCGACAAACTCGAAGAGAACGCAATGATGCTCAGGACTTTGACACACGCCAAGGACTTCCTCACCGACCTCGACAGCAAACTCGCCGCGAAACAGAAGTCAGTTCCGTCAAAGTAATCCACCAAAACATCCGAACACATAAAAGCAAATGACAGGAACCCGTTGATTTCCTGTCATTTGCTTTTCAAAGAAAACGGTTTATCTTAGAAATTCCTGTTCGGAATCAAATAATTCTTAACATAATCGAAGACGCCGTCTTCAAGCGAGGTGAACGGTTTATCGTAACCGGCCGCACGGAGCTTGTCCATCTTCGCCTCGGTGAAATACTGATATTTGTCACGAATATCCAAAGGCATGTCAATGAATTTTATGTTCGGTTCAAGACCCATCGCCTTGAAAGTGTTCGCAGCGAGGTCGTAGAATGAACGCGCCATGCCGGTTCCGAGGTTGTACAACCCGTTTGCAGGACGTTTCTCTATCAAAAACAAAATCACAGAAGCTATGTCTTTCACATAGATAAAATCCCTAAGCTGCTGACCGTCAACGTAATCAGGACGATGAGAACGGAAGAGACTGACTTCGCCGCATTCCTGAATCTGATGGAAAGAATGCAAGATCACAGACGCCATCCTTCCTTTGTGATATTCATTAGGTCCGTAAACGTTGAAAAACTTCAGACCCGCCCAGAACGGCGGGCATTTCTCCTGAGCGAGAATCCACTTGTCAATCTCATTCTTTGAACGCCCGTAAGGATTAAGCGGTTTAAGATTCGCAACCACCTCGTGGCTGTCAACGTAACCGAGTTCACCAGCCCCGTAAGTGGCGGCAGATGAAGCATATACAATCGGAATCTGATATTCGGCGCACATCGCCCACAGACGTTCCGTGTAATCAACGTTAAGATTTACAAAGACATTCCAGTCAAACTCCGTGGTGTCCGTCCTTGCACCAAGGTGAACGATGAAATCCACATCGGAATGGTTCTCCTTCAACCATTCGTGAAAAACCGAACGGTCAACGAGCGACTTATAAATCTTGTTTTTATAATTGTTTTCCTTCTGTTTTTTCGAAAAATCATCGACGAGAACGAGGTCTGTCCTACCCTTTTCGTTAAGACATCCTGCGACGACGCTCGCGATGAAACCTGCTGCTCCTGTTATTATTATCATATTCGTTAGTGATATGTAACCGCTACGCGGTTATGGTTGTTCTTATTTGTTTGTGTTACTGATATGTAACCGCTATGCGATTATGGTTGTTATTATTTGTTTGCACTAATATAATTACGCCAACGTTGCAAGACTGATGTCATGTCTTTTGGCAATTCCGAGTCGAAACAAAGCTCTTTTCCCGTTGAGGGATGCACGAATCCGAGCACTTTTGCGTGCAGGCAATGTCGTGGAATATCCTCAAAGCAGTTGTCGATGAACTGACGGTACTTCGAGAATGTCGTCCCCTTCAGTATTGTGTTTCCGCCATAAAGTCCGTCGTTGAAAAGCGGATGTCCGACATATTGCATGTGAACCCTGATCTGATGAGTGCGTCCGGTCTCAAGCCGGCATTCGACGAGCGTGACGTAGTTGAAACGCTCTACTACTTTGTAATGTGTCACTGCGGTCTTGCCCTGCGAGCCGTCGGGATAAACCGTCATCGCAATTCTGTCTTTCATCGAGCGTCCGATATTTCCTTCCACAACTCCTTCATCATCAGCGAAATCGCCCCACACCAGAGCTTGATAACGGCGTGTTATCGAGTGCTCGAAAAATTGAGCCGCCAACACCGTCTGAGCCGTTTCGTTCTTCGCCACGATCATCAAGCCGGTCGTATCTTTGTCGATACGATGCACCAGATAACCGAAGCCGTTCTCGACTTTTGAGCCGTTCTCCTTGAAATGATACGCCAGCGCGTTGAGCAACGTGCCGTCGAAATTGCCGTGACCGGGATGAACCACCAAGCCCGCCTGTTTGTTCACAACGATGACGTCATCGTCTTCATAGACAACATCAAGCGGTATGTTCTCCGGATTTATCACCACCTCACGCGGCGGATATGCGAGCACGACAGTCACCACGTCGAACGGCTTCACACGATAATTCGACTTCACCGGTTTGTCGTTGACCAAGATGCTCCCTGCTTTCGCCGCATTCTGAACACGATTACGCGAGACATTCTCGAGCCTGTTCTGTAAAAACTTGTCAACCCGGACCAAAGCCTGGCCTTTGTCGGCAACGATTCTGAAATGCTCGAAAAGTTCCGTGTTCTCCTCGCTGTTATCGCCGATTACTCCAATAAAATCCTCTGACATGTCAACTTATTTGGAAACAACAAATCTTGAAGTCAAAACAGAACCGTCTTCCTTAACGATGCGAATCATATACATTCCGTTAGTCAAATCACTGACATTCAATTCATTGCTAAAAGAAACTGTCTTTATTTTCCTGCCCGTTACATCGAAAACGTCAATTTCCGCACACTCATCGGCGTCCATTCCGTCAAGGTGGATGACATCACGCGCAGGATTCGGATAAAGAATCAATTCTTCCGTAACATCCTGATTCTCTTCAATTCCAATGAAATATTCTTTGCCAGCCATCGGCCTGATCATCAAGGAACCTGAAAGAGAGCTGTTCTTCCAATCTGCGTCAGTCTTGTAAAAATTATATTTTTTGTTGTCGCGTGAAGTATCGAAACCGATGTTTATTGAGACTTTTTCCTGCTGTCTGATTCCGACATAGAAGGTTCCGCTCACCTGCACAGGTTTTTCAAACTTGTAATATGTAAAACCGTACAAATCATCAGTCCATTCAATAAGTTGATTTTCAAGCTTGTAAATCACCTCACCAGGTTTTCCGTCATTATTTCCCCAGACATATACGTCGAAGAACCTGTAACTTGGGGCAGTTGGATTTGCTGTGAAAATCCTATTGAAAAGAATCTGGACTCCATAAAGTTTTTCTGGTGACGCCACGTTGAACTGCGTCGCAAAGTAGGTGTCGTCAGGGGAAAGTCCGTAGCCGCATTCCGGCGTGCCGTCGTCGTATGCATAAAAATTATAAAATCCCTGTCGGCTCACGATTGAGTCACCGGCGACGACATCACCATATTGGTCAACGACTTCAACATATTGACGAATCACGAATGTCGCCGAGTCATATTGTTGATTATCAGGGAATCTGAAGCCTTTCATCCTGACATTAAAATCTTCAGATCCGAAATATGAATACTTTTGAGAAATTAAATTCGTGTCATTTACAGTGTAAATATTGCCGGTGTTCCAGTCTTCAACCGTGCAATGATAATGGACTTCATGCGGAATCGAGTCCAAATTTGAAACGCTCATGTTGTACAGATAGTTCATCGTCACATCCGGACTTGTCTCATTGTAATGCGAATAAGGCATTGAGCTGTAACGTTTTAGGAATTTCGGCTCAAGACCGGTGAGGCTCACTTTCGGATAAGAATCCTCTTTCAGCACTGACCTTCCGGCATTGAGATAAACGAAATCGATGTTCCAGATGTCCATGTTACTTCTGTCGTTAGGATACATGACAGCTGGCAGGGTGCCGTAATTGTAGAACAGAACATAAAATCTGTCGGTGAAATAGCAGGAATCCTTGACGGGTATCATCACTTTTTTGAAAGTGCTGTCGAACGCTTCGCCGGCGATGCTCCAGACATGTTTCCAAGCGGTTTTTTCATAAACGTAAATGACGTCATCGATGGTGTCATATTCTTCATAGCCGTAACCGAGGCAAAGCACGAGGGAGTCGTTTTCATCGGGGGCGTTGCCGTAGCCTCCGGCCTGATAATAGAAGCTCAGATAAACCGAGTCGGCGGGTGTAAGAGCCTGACCGTCAATGTTATCAAGTCTGATTGCCACCGACATCAGCGAGTCAGCGATGAACGGATTGCTGCTGCCGTTTGTGTAAATAGCTCCAGCGTCATCAACGAGGTCGAGTGTCGCCGCACGGTAATTCACAGGTTTGAACGGGAAACCCGAATTGGTGAAGACACACGGGCTCTGCCATCTCATCTCCGAAGGATAATTCCCCGTTTCAGTGAAATCATCGAAAAACGGAAGCGTCGCCACGTTGTCGTTACTCACGATTCTGTTCTGCCAATATTTCGATTCCGGCTCATTGCCGAAAACTGTCAGATATTCTTGTGAAAGGCCTGTCAACACAAAAGACATCAAGGCCGTCAATATAAAAAGTTTTTTACTCATCATAAAAGTAATTGTTATCTTCTTCATTATCATTAAAATACAAATTGTCCAGATCTTCAACCTGCTCAAACATCATCTCATTGTCTTTGGCACGTTGTTCGGGGTCAAACGAAAAACTGCGGTGAGATAGTATGTAATTGAAGCTGTCCAACACATATTTTATTTTCTCCGGGTCGGTTTTTCTGACTCTGAGTCTTTCGACGATGGAGTCACGTCTATGTTTTTCAAGTTTATACCATTTCAAATCAAAGGTTTTCACTGACTTGTACCATACATTAATTTCGGATCCCAATTCCACCATCGTGTTCGGGTCAAACTCCGGTTCCATCTTACAGACTATCATGTTTTCAGGTTCGTCATTGTCAACGAAGATTTCCGTCCCGAGATTCAGCGACGCATTGTTGATTCTGTCTTTAGCCACGTTCTGTGCAACGCCAACAATATCAGGAAGATGTGTGGTCTTGTCGCCGGTTCCAAGCCCGACATGAAGTGTCACTCCTGTTCCTTTCACCAATTCAGTATTCGGTTCGGCGACAGTATCAGCGACAAATTGCTCGACAACGGCGTTACGTGCGAAATAATCAACAAACACAAGTTTCTCGACTTTCAGGCCGACGGAATTAAGTGAAACCATCGCCTGACGGAGCGAGAGATTACGCAGATTCGGTATTCTCACGACTTCAGGTGCGACAGAAGTCATGATGATGTACATGTTACGTCCTTTTTTCACCTTTGAACCAGGTTTCGGATTCTGCTGATATACGGCGCCTTCCGGAAAATCCTTAACATAAACACTGTCAACAAGTTGGAAATGGAAAATGTCGGAATATTCAGTCTGCACCTTTTCGTAATTCATACCTGTCAAATCTGGCACATCCATCTCCTCTCCATGTCGCGTAAAGCTGTCAAGCGAATGGAAAACAATTTCAAAACCAATGATTATCAACAATATAATAACGCCAAGACTGATATAAAACCATTTGTCTTTCAAAAAAAGCAGTGTCTTCATTATTTTTTATTTTTTTGCTCTTTGATAACGCTGTTTTTCGTATTTTTGAAGCCACAAAGATAATCAAATAATTTGAATTTAAAGTTTATTTTGAAATGAAAAAAATAGCTATTGTTTGCGGCGGATATTCGGGGGAATACGAGATTTCCGTCAAGAGTGCGAAGGTCGTGAAACAGCATTTGAATCCTGAAGAATATGAATCTTATATCATTGTGTTTCAAAAAGATAGCTGGTATCATCTTGCAGAAGACGGCACTCGCACCATTGTTGACAAGAACGATTTCTCAATCACCTTGGGTGGAAAGAAAATCACTTTCGACGGCATTTTCAACGCCATCCACGGGTTGCCTGGCGAAGACGGGCAGCTTCTCGGCTACTTTGAAATGCTCGGTTTGCCATACAACTCATCGAATTTCACCACATCGTCACTGACATTCCACAAGGAGTTCTGCAAGACCATCGCGGCGGCGGCTGGCGTCAACGTGTCGCCGTCAATAACGATCAACAAGGGCGAAAATTACGACAAGGCGAAAATCATCAAGGCATTGGGGCTGCCGCTGTTCATCAAGCCGACGCGCAACGGCTCGTCTGTCGGCGTGACCAAGGTCCACAACGAGGAGGAGTTTGATGTCGCCGTCGGGAAGGCGTTCTCCGCCGGCGACCAGCTCATGTGCGAGAAATTCGTCAACGGCCGCGAGCTGGCTTGCACGGTGATGTCGGTGAAAGGCAAGATGATGGTGTTCCCGATCACGGAAATCGTGAGCAAAAACGAGTTCTTCGACTACGAGGCGAAATACACCGACGGCAAGTCGGACGAAATAACCCCCGCCGACCTCGACGAGATAAGCGAGATCGAGGTGAAAGCAACATCGGCGATGCTCTACGACAAGTTTGAATGCAAGGGATTCGCACGCTTCGACTACATTCTCACACCAAAACAGCTGACTTTCATCGAGGTCAACATCGTCCCCGGCATGTCGGAGGCTTCCATCATGCCGAAACAGGCGGCGTTCATGGGCATCACCTTGGACAAGCTCTTCGGAATGGCGCTGGAGAATATTTTTTAGATACGAGAGAGGACAAAAGAGAAGTGGCTGGCGCATCATGTCGTGCGCCAGCCACTTTCAATTTTACAGATACATGAACTTCTTGACGAAACAGCCCGCCGACAGCTGAAATGACATGAACGGTCTTCTCACCGTTTGTGACATCACGCCTTCCGGCAAAAGCACTCGGTGTCAGGCTGCGGCGGCTCAGCACTTCCGCTATTTCGATGAAACATCTCTCACCACACGTACCGCACGACCACTATGTCTTGCCACATTAGTTGAATATAACCTGCTATCGTGGCTTGGAGAAAAGTCATACGACATAGCATAAACAGAGCCAATGTGATTACACGACCAATAGCAACCCCAAAAATTAAATCCCGAAGGTACAGTTTCATCACGGGCGCCGGCGGCAGGCAAAAAGACCGCACCTTTTCCCTCCATGACTGCCCATTGGGAATGATTATATTGATTGTCAGTCCAGCCGGACAAAGTGCTGATAATAGGAGATTCGGTCAAATTCCAATCGTCAGGAAGTATGACCAATCCATGCGTGCAACCGCCTATCGTGGCGAAACCGCGAAGCTTTCCGGCATTTTTTCTTGTCTCATACAAATATTTAAATTCCGCTTCACTTAGGGTATGCCACGCACCGACCCCATAGCCATCGTTGCTGATGTCGTTATATCTTCCCCAATCTAAATTATAATCAAAATCTGATTCACCATTACCATAATCAGCATCATCATTATCATATCTAAAAGGTTGTCTTCTGATTTGTTCATGTTCATCAGGATTGTCAGGCATATATCCAGCTGTAGCCCATCCGAACAGGTCTATCCATCCCTTATAAGTCGATGATATATTACTATTATTATCACCAATAATATCAAACTGATGATTTGCAAAACGCCATGTACCAAGCCTTGTTACAGTACGACCTAAATAATCATAAACATAATGTGTGCCTTCAGCACTCCACTGGAGATTACCTTGTGAGAAATGAACAACCTTGCCGGAACCAACCGTGAAAGGGAATGGGTTTTCACCATTTTTCCACAACTCAGGGTGAGATTTTGCTATTCCTTCCTTTTCCGGGTCAATAATTTTTATTTCGCCATATACCGGCATTAAATTTTCACCTATTGCGTAAGCTCTGGCATAAATGGTTTGGCTGTCATCAATATCCAATTGCGCAACATCAATATTGAAAGATTTGGCTGATGACAATGGTTCGGCATTAGCAGCGGCTTCATTCACACAACCCGAACCGCCAACTGTCGGCTCCATATTTCCCGTTGAATATACGATACCAAATTCACATGTTTGCGGAACCGTCGGATTAACTTCACCACCATAATTGAATATGCCGTTACCTATACAGCCCATACTCGTTGTCACCGTAGGTGAAGCAGCCGGTGTCTTTTCAGAAGTTATTACTATAGGATTGCCTTCAGAATCATTAATATTGTAAAATTTGTTTACATCGATAGTATATGTTCTATTTGCAAATCCTTCAGCATTGGCGAAGTTGTATGTCGTGCTTCCTTGCGGCATGAAAACCGCGTAAAAATCAAATGAAGGTGTTTCGAGTCTTGTATTTGTTTTTGCGGTGTTATATGTTATCTTTCCGTTTTTTTCCACTTTCATTCTATTGCTTTGCATACCTTTGACATAAACATCTCCATCACCGAAATCAGCAAACGAAAACTTTATGACAGAAAACTGCATTTCAAGCTTACCATTTTCATACACGCCGGTTTCGTTTATTCCAGTATCATATATAGCGATCAACTTATCAGACACAGAGCTGATGCCACCGTTTTGGTTTGAAAAATCAACTTCGTCTGTGCCGCCGTCATTAACACTTATGTCTTTCCCGACATAAATGAAACGTATTTTCTTATCTCCCGCAGGAATATACACACCTGGATTATGGAATGTCGCCACTTTGTCTCCGGCGCCTTTTGTCAATTTGAGATCTCCGCAATAGTGACCGTTTGAGAAATCATCATCCTCTGTTGTTGTATAGACACGGATTTTGTCGTCGGATTCCCATTTGTAATAAAGCGAGCTGCCGCCATCAACAAGTGTTTTCTGATTGTCGCTGACTGCGTTGGAGAATGTGATTGGATGTTTATGGTAGCTACTCCATGAAGATGTGTCCGGTTTCCTGCACGACGACAACCCTGATAACAATGCTAAAACCGCAATAACTAAACTAATTCTTTTCATTCCTTTACTTTTAATTCAAACGATGTAAAAAACAAGACCAGCCTTTCATGCCGGTACTGCGGATGTACAAGGATAAACTGAACCTCAAAGTTTTTCGTCCAACCTTAGGGGTTCAGTTTATCCGCAGAGACATAATTGTTTGTTATTTCAACAGCAATTTTTGGACTTTACTATTTCGATGTCACATCTCTTACCACGCGCACTGAACGACCGCGAAACCTCTCGTAATAGCCAACGTAAGCTTTGAAATCTCCCAACTCTTCATTCTTAATTGTAGAGAAGTCGAAATAGATAGCTGATACAGTTTTGTAGTGAGTACCAGACCAATAGCAACCCCAAATATTAACTCCCGAAGGCTCTTTTTCATCACGGGCGCCGGCGGCTGGCAAGAACACAGCACCCTTTTCCTCCATTTCCCTCCATTCTGGATGGGTAAATTTGTTGTTGTCCCATCCTGAAAAAGAAGTATTAATAAGATCTCCACTCCAGTCATCCGGAAGTACGACCACTCCATGCGTGCAACCGCCTATCGTGGCGAAACCGCGAAGATTTTCGGCATTTGCACGGCTTCCCCCGGTGTATGGCTTCCATTCACCGTCATAAAAATATAGAGGTTTAATCATATAGCACCATTCATCCTTACTCAAAGTGCGCCACGCACTGACACCATAGCCGCCATCGTTGCTGATGTCGTTGTAAGTTCCCCAGTCTAAATTATGATCTAAATCATATTCACCATTACCATAAGTTTCATTGTCATCGTCCCACCTATACGGTTGCCTCCTATCTTCAAGAGTACTTGGGTAATATCCGCTCGTGGCCCATCCAAACAGGTCTATCCAACCATCAGTATAAGTATCGGAGATATTCTTATTCTCGTCACCAATAATATCAAACTGGTGCTTCGCAAAACGCCATGTGCCAAGCCTTTCACCATTATCAGCCGCATGAGTCCCTGCGGCAGTCCACTGGAGATTGCCTTGTGAGAAATGGACAACCTTGTTGCCAGAAGCAACCGTGAAAGGATGCGGGTTTTCGCCATTAGTCCATAACTCAGGGAGATCTTTCACCACTCCGTTATCGTCGATGACGGACACACTGCCATATCGCGGAACCAAGTCGCAGCCTATCGCATAAGCTCTGACATAAGTGGTCTTGCTTTCATCCCAATTCGCGACATCAACGCTGAAATTTGTAGGAGAAGACAATGACACAGTGGCAACGCTTTCCTGTGTGCAATCAGCACCGCCAATTGTCGGAGTGCTATTCTCCGTTGAATACACGATTCCGTATTCACATGTTTGAGGTTCTCCCGGATCGACTTCGCCACCATAATTGAATATGCCATCGCCAATGCAGCCGAAATATGTCGTCACCGCAGGTGAAGCAATGTGAGTTGCCTTAATTTCTTGTGTATAAAATTTGTTCGCTTCAATTGTCCCATCCATGGTTGCAGTGACTCCGGTGTTGCCGAATGTGTAGCTGGAATTTCCCGCAGGCATGAACACGGCGTAGAAATCATCTGAAGGGCTTGTGAGCTTTGCGTTTGACGCGGCTGGGTTATATGCTATCTTTCCTGTCTTCTCCAGTTTCAAGCCGTCGCTTCCCATGCCTTTGACAAAAACATCCTCCTCAGCGAAATCGGTAAACTTGAGCTTCAGAACCGCGAACTGAACCTCCAGCCAGCAATTCTTATATATGCCTTTAGGATCTATAGATTTGTCACACAAAGCTATCACCTTGTTTGACACAGTTGAAAGATCACCATCCTGGTTTGAGAAGTCAACCTCATCCGTGCTTCCTTCTACACTGACATTCACATTTTCGCCGCAATGGACAAAACGAATTTTAGTTGCGTCTTCAGGAATGGGGATCTCCCGATTTTCAAATATCGCTTCTGTATTAT
The DNA here is from genome assembly GCA_030537295.1 of Bacteroidia bacterium. GTDB lineage: Bacteria > Bacteroidota > Bacteroidia > Bacteroidales > F082 > Limimorpha. The sequence continues at coordinate 406 of JAUNNU010000042.1, read as the reverse complement.
CGTCTCCAAATCCCGCGAATTCCAATGTTCCACAATACATGCCGTATGAAAAATCATTGTCATCTCCCGTCGTAACATACACATGGATCTTTTCATTTCCATTCCACTTATAGTTGAGTGCGTTGGCGACGTCTTCAAAGGTGCCTTTCTGTCCACCGTTCCCACCGGTTGAGAATGTGATTGACCGCATCTGATAATTGCCCATGATAGGCATGTTAGGTTTCTTGGCGCACTGTGCCAGTCCCAGCACCAACGCCAACGCTGAAATGATTAAACCAAATTTTCTCATTTTCATGACTCCTTTCTGATTTTTAATTTTCCAACTTTCAACTACTAAAGCACGCTGCCTTGCATTGTGATTTTTGTGGTTGAACTCATCACAGGCTCGCTCGCGGCGTAGCCGTTT
>JAUNNU010000041.1 GCA_030537295.1 Bacteroidia bacterium | reverse complement strand
ATAATAGTTTACGACTTTTGATTTTATGACGAAAGTGAAATATGCGTAAAGCCGCGCAGCCTCCGACTCAAGACGGTTGTTGCCCGAGGCCTGAAGTTCGAGGGCGGAGATGAGACCTTGCTCATAGCGTTTCTGATTCAGTTTATACGCAACAGCCTGACTGTTAGCGCGTTTGTCGGCCTGAACGAAAGCCTTCATAGCCGCGTCCCTGTCCTGAACCGCGAGTTCTATCTCAACTTCGAGGTCTTTGGTTTTCTGCTCAAACTCATATTGCGCGATTTTCCAGTTGTTTTTCCTGATTCTCATATTCGTCTGTCGTGACAACCCATTGAAAATCGGGATGTTGAGACTCAACTGAACGTATTCACCCTGACGGTCGGTCATCTGTTGCCAGAACGGGTCGGCTTTGTAACCTTCAGCGAAAGAGTTGATGTAACCCGTTGAATATCCGGCGTATGCGTAAAGCGACGGTGCCATCTGCCATTTCGAGGTCTTGAAGTTCAGACGCGCCGCCTCGATATTGTTTTTCGCAACCAACATCGAAGGGTGATTCTCTTTTGCGAAAGCTAAAATCTCTTCAACGTTATCAGAATTTGTATCTTCAATCAATTGAATATCAACGTTATTTTCAATTTTCAACTCATCGCCCATCGGGAAATACATCTTCTGTTTGAGAACCGACAGGGCGTTGGCGTAATTGTTTTGCATCATCACGAGGTTGTAATCTTTTTCAGCAACGAGAGCCTCTATTTCGGCGACGTCGGCGTAACTCTTAAGTCCTTGTTTCTCTTGACTTTGCGTAAATTTCAGATTCTGGTTTGCCTCATCGAGTTGCTGTTGCGCCAATGCGCTCATCTGCGAGTAGTAGATGACATTATAATAAGCCTGAATCACTTCAAGGCAAAGCTCGTCTTCGATTTGTTGCTGTTCGGTAACGCCTAACTCCTTGGCGTTCTTTGCGATACGAAAGTTATTCACAACACTGAAACCGTCGAACACCGTCCAGCCGGCCGAGAGCGAGTAGCTGTTGTTGAAGGTTGTATAATTTGAATATACATTCGTCTCCGGATCGATGGAGCGACCGAAATTCGCCGATGCGCCGACACCGCCGCTCACCGATGGGAGGAATCCCATGCCCGCGGCGAGTTTTTCATCTCTAAGTATCTGATTCTGTGCGGCTTTGATTTTGGTTTTCGGAGCGTTCTCAATCGCATAACGCATGCAGTCGTCCAAAGAATACGCAGAATTTGTCTGGGCATGTGACGTGAAGCAACACATCTCTGTCACAGCCAACACAGCAATTATCGCAAAAATTCTCTTCATTTTTCAAAAATTTGCGTAATCACTATCAATCATCGTGCCAAAGTATTCAAATAAATGATTATCAATACTTTAATAAAAACACAAATTTTCAAAGTGTCAAAAAATTGGACAGTTGCATGTTTTCTTCAAACCATCTTTCAACACGGTTTATTATTCAGAATAATTTCTAATCCAAATATCGAAAAATTTGTCATACACCTGATAAACACCTTTATTATTGGTTATCAAGTCTTTATCAAGTAATGCCTTAACTGCTGAACTTACCGAACTGGCCGATATAATACCATGACGTTTGGCAAAATCGCCAGACGTAATCTGTTTTGCATTGACGTCCATGCTTATTGCTTTTAGAACCTGACACTGTTTATCAGGCAGTTGATACATCAGGTCTTCGTAAGTCGGAGCCGTAAAATCGACAATATAATTGATAGCCGGCTCCAGATCTGAAATTGCACAATGCCCTTTCTTTTTCGTTTTCATAAACAGAACGTTCATTACCTTCTGCATATAAAAAGTCGCACCTTCAAAACGGTCATAAAGTTGTTCAACAACTTCATTATCAATGGTTTTATTTGCTTTTTCAAAATTAGAAACGCAAAATTCAATGTATTTTTGTTTTGCAATCGGATGTAGGTTGACGATTGTGACGCTTTGGTAAAACGGGCGCGACGGCGACGAGAAAATGCCGCCCATAAGGTGACGCCGCGAACCGGAAAACACGAAATTCGCATTTGAACAATATTGCATATAAGTACGCAAAGTGGCTTCCACATTTGTATCGTCATATTTCAGAATCTGCTGAAACTCATCAATTGCGACAAGACAAGGCCTGTCGGCGTTTTGCAGGTAATGAAAAATCTCATCCAAAGTGTTTGAAGGGTTTTTTATCTGACCCAACGAAAGATTCCACGATGGCTGCCCCATCATATCATATTCCACGCCGGCACGCACAGACGAAAGCATGTTCAAAAATGCCGCCCATGATCGCTTACCCTTTGGTTTCAGCTCATCAAGAATTGATTTTCCGAGCTTGTTAACCATGTCGGCCAACGATTTTGTTGCGTAAATGTCAACGATAAAAGTATAATATTTTGTTTTTATCGAATCTTGTGCGAAACAATGTCGCAACAGATCGGTTTTTCCATAACGACGCGGAGAAATCAATGCCAAATTATTGCCATTTGTAAGTAAATCAGTAATGTCAGCGGTTTCCTGCACACGATCGCAGAAGTATTCCGGACCGGCATATCCATTTGTGACAAAAGGGTTTTCCATTCTTTTAAATTTTTCTGCAAAATTACAAAAATATCATTTAATGATTATCATAAAGTGATAATTATTTTATAATAAAACTTTAAAATTCCAAACTGATGTTTGCCACGTCGGATTCTACCCATTTACCGATATGTTCTTCATCCGTCATTCTCGCTTTTACGGCATGTCATTTTTTGGTCTGTTAAAAACGCAAAAATCAAATGACAAAAGTCGATAAACCATATCAGTTTCATCGCCTTAAATTTTTAAAAAAATTCTTGCATTTTATTATTTTCATTTCTACTTTTGCAAAAATTTTCACAAAAATAAATTGAACTTATTACATGCAATTAAACCTTTAAATTTATGTATAAGATTACCACACACCCCATCCTCGACATCGCCGAGAGCGAGAGCGTCGAGTTCACTTTCAACGGTAAGACTGTACGTGGCCAAAAGGGCTACACCATCGCCGCCGCCTTGCATCAGGCGGGATTCCCAATACACAGCCACAGCATCGAAGGGCGAGTGCGCTCGCTTGAATGCGGCATCGGCAAATGCGGCGCCTGCGAGATGCTCGTCGATGGCAAGATACGCCGCATCTGCGTCACCTTGGTTGACGGCGTGAAGGAAGTCTGCGAGATCCCGAAGGATCACCAGCCGGAGACCAGCGACAACGCTCAAACCGAAGTGAAGATATACAAGACCACCGTCGCCATCATCGGCGCCGGCCCGGCCGGTCTCGCCTGCCGCGAACAACTCAACAAACTCGGCATCCCGAACATCGTCATAGACAACAACTCCAAGATCGGCGGACAGTTCAACATGCAGACACACCAGTTCTTCTTCTTCGAGAAAGAAAAGAAATTCGGCGGCATGCGTGGCTTCGACATCGCCAAGACACTCGCCGGCGACAACCACGAAGGCATACTGCTCAACAACGTGGTATGGGACATCCTCGAAGGGAAACGTGTGGGTATCAAAAACATTGAGACACAAGAGATTGCATACGTCGATGCGGAACATATCGTGGTGGCGACAGGCGCGCTGCCGTTCATGCCGACGTTTGAAAACGATGACCTCCCGGGCGTCTATACCGCCGCCGTCTTCCAGAAGATGATGAACCAGGAACACACGCTCCTCGGCAAGAGGGTGCTTACCGTCGGCGCGGGCAACATCGGCTACCTCACCTCGTATCAGGGAATGCAGGCCGGAGCGCATATCAGAGCCATCATCGAAGGCATGGACCACGAGGGCGGCTTCCCGGTGCAGGCCAACCGCGTGCGCAGGCTCGGCATCCCGATCATGACATCGCACGTGCTGCTGAAAGCCATTCCTAACGAAGACCACACCGGCATCGTAGGAGCGGTCATCGCCGAATGCAAGAACTTCAAGCCGATTCCGGGAACGGAGAAGGTAATCGACGACATCGACATCATTAATATATGTACGGGCCTCATCCCCGACAACAGGATGCTGACCAAGGCGAAGAACGTGTTCGGCCTGAACTCATACGGTGTCGGCGACGCGGTGCGTATCGGCGAAGGCACAAGCGCGGTACTGCGCGGCCGTCAGGCGGCGTTCGAGATCGCGATGAACATGTCGGTGCGTTTCGACTACGACGAATACCTCGATGTCTCAAAGCAATACGTCGAGTCGCAGCAACATCCTGTCAGGGTCATCGAAGAGCCGCGCAAGCCGTCGGCGGAACGCATGACAGCGAAGCCGTTCGTCATGGCCGACTGCCTCTACGGTTTCGCCTGCAACCCGTGCTCGTTCTCCTGCCCGCAAGGCGCGATAACAAAGATAAGCACCTCGCTGACACCCGTCATCGACTACGACAAGTGCATCGGCTGCATGCAGTGCGTCAACCACTGCCCGGGCCTCGCCATCTTCGGCTACGACCTGAAGAAAAACACGCTGTTCCTCCCTGTCGAATACGACGTCCCGGAAGGTGTCGGCGTTTATCTCGTCGATGACAACGGAAAGAAAGTCGGAGAAGGTGTCGTGGAAAAGGTTCTGAAGAAAGACAACAAGACCAACGTGGCGCGAGTGAAAGCCGAGAACATTGAAGGTGAGGCACTTACCAGCGCACGTGGTTTCATCATAAAAGAGAAATATCCTGAGCCGATAGAGTTCAAACCGGCGAAAGAGGTGGAGACAGAGACATACGTCTGCCACTGCGAAGACGTGAAGTTGGAAGACCTGCTTGAGGTCATCGGCAACCGCAAGTTCATCTCCGTTGACGAGTTGAAGCACATCACGCGTCTCGGCATGGGTCCGTGCCGCGGCCGTCGTTGCATCGCGAGGGCGAAACAGATCCTGCGCGGCTACGGCATCGAGGTGACGGGCGACAGCACGCCGCGTGCACCGATGGCGGCGGCGGTCACGCTCGGTGACATCTACAACGGAAAGACCAAGGAAGTGTTCGTGTTCCCCGACAGCAACAACGTCAAGAGAGAAGAGGTACGCGTCCTCGTGGCTGGCGGTGGCATGGCAGGCTCGGCACTGTTCAGATATTTCGCCGAGGCGAAGATGAACCCTGTCCTCATTAACTTCGAGCGCGGCTCCACATGGCGCTGCATCGGCGGCGGACGCCCGGCGTTCTCCAACCCCGACATCTCCGACATCGCCAACCACAACCTTGAGATCTTCAAGGAGAGCCAGGCGAAACACAACATCGGGCTGAAGATGACACGTTACGTCAACCTCGTCCACGACGAGGCGACATACAAAGCCCTCGACGCATCACGCGCATGGTCGGACGCATACATGATTGAGAAGAAAGACTTCCAGAAGGAGATCTCCCCGCTCTGGAACATGAACAACAACGCATATTCGCACGCCTTGATCTCCAACGACTGCTGGCAGGCGATACCGGGAAAGACCATCGACTATGTGCGCGGCATCGCCCGCGACCTCGGCGGACGCCTCATGGAAGACTGCGAGCTGCTTGAAGTCCACAAGAGCGGCGACAAATACGTGGCTTTGGTGAGGACGCATGAGAAACAATATGTCGAGTTCACCTGCGAGCACTTCGTCAACGCGATGGGGCCTGGGGCGGAGAAGTTCACCGACATGCTCGGCATCGACACGCGCCTCTACCCTGTCAAGCACCAGGCGTTCATCACGCGCCGCATCGCCAACCTCGGCGTCAAGGGCGACTCATTAGACATGATCATCGACCGCCGTCATTACAAAGGATTCAGCGCGGTTTACGGGCAGCAGTTCGCGCACACCGGACAGATCATCGGCTGCGCCTCGCCCGACTGCGACGCCTACGAAGCTAACAAGAACCTGAAATTCAACAGCAAGGAGTTCTTGCAGGTGGTGAGCGAGATGTTCGCCGACTGGATCCCGAACCTCGCGAGCGTCGGATTCCACGCTTGCTGGGCCGGTTACTACACCGAGCCGCGTTACATCGTTGACCCCGAGGTCGGTCTGCTCGTCGGACTGCGCGGCCACGGCTTCATGCTCAGCCAGTACCTCGCGAAGATTTATGTTGACAAATATCTCGGCAAGCCGGTCCCAGGTTACATGGAAGACCTGAAACTCAGCGGCAAGGGCTTGAGCGAGAACGCATTCAAATAGTATTTGTCTCGCGGATTTCGCAGACGAAACGCGGAAACAACAGGGAAAATCTCTGCTGTTTCTGCATGATGAAATGAAATATATAGAACCTGCATTGAATAAATAATTATGAGAAAATTGAAAATTGAGAAAACAAAAGATAGTTCTTCTGTAGAACGTTATTTGCAGGAATTAGAGAAAGCATCCAAAATGGGAGAAAAGGGATTCGTGTTTTTGATGTATGAACACCTGAAACGAGTGTTTAAGACAGGAAATTCCAAGTATGTTTCAGACAAACAAAATCTGATGTATCCAGGAATAGTTGAAGCCATTGAAAATCACAGGAAAATCCGAAAGTTCGAGTTTCATCGTTTTTTTGAAGCAGGGCATGTGGCCAGTTCGCAGGCCGCCTGTTTCAACTTGTTTTTGCCTATCATGATTTCAGACCATGCAGCGGAAGTCCTTGCATGTGTCAAACCTGACATGAAAAAAATTGACGACTCTCGCTTGGATCATGGATTTTGCTTTGAGTACTGGAGAGAAGAACCACTGTATGCCGAAAGTTCCTACAAGGGATTGCTCAATGATCATTCAAAGATATATGGAACGGATGCGGATTTTGCTGTCAGTTATATTGATAAGGATGAAAAAAAATGTCTCTGGCTTATTGAGCATAAACTTACTGAAACAGAGTTTACCCGCTGCAATGTTTACCATAATTCAAAGCATTCGGAGGAGCGTGCCGTCTGTGATGGACTAACATTTGCAGAGCTGATAAATGAACCTAATAAGTGCTATTACACTTGGAAAAGACATTTCGCCTATTGGAGTCACACCACTCAGGAACTTTTCCCTTTTGTTGATGCCAATAAGAAAGGATGTCCATTTAAGGATGGTATGTGTCAGTTGTGGCGCAATGTGCTTCTTGCTGAAGAAGCACGAAAAACGTATGGTTATGATAAGATGTTCTTCTCTGTTGCCAAGCCGGAAGGCAATACCCTCCTCAATGACTCCATTGACAGGTTTTCAGAAATTGTGAAGCCAGGTGTGTTTTCTGTTATTAATCCAAGAGAATTGTTTCGTGCTGCCAATGCTTTCGACGACGATTTGCTTCATGACTGGCGCAAGTGGTATGCCAAGGTCTATTTGATATGACATAAAACAAACCAACCACGTTTTTTTCTATCGGTATCCGATAAAACTTTTTTAAAGACGAAAACCAAGGGCTGATTTCCGTTTTCAGTTTTTATCGGACAGCAATAGTCTAAAACATCCGTTTCAACCATTGATCCATGAAGCGATCGTAAACCATATAACCTTCGGGGATACGATAGAGAAGCTCTTTTTCAGTGAGGACATCAAGTGCGGTTTTGACGCTGCTGGCTCCGGCAAGATTGTGCTTGCCGATGAACTCTTTGCTTAGAGGTTGCCCAACGATTCCTTCGACAGCTATGGCACGCAAAAGCGATGACTGATTGATTGTGAGGAAAGACATAAGATTTTCGTATTGTGGCGACTTGCTTTTGACAACATCGAGAACTGCTTCTTTGAGTTGAGAAACAGTGGATATGTTTTTGTATTGTTCGTAGAAACGGTTTAAAATTGTTTGGATATACCATGTGTAGCCGTCGAACATGATGTAGAGTTCGTGAAAGATATCGTGACTTAGGCTGCCCTTGTTTTTTACAAAAAAGCCGTTGGCGAACTGATAATAGGTTTCTTCCTCAAGCGGAGCAAGATTCATCATTTCGGTGCTTTGATAGAAAGGACGCTTCGGCGATGTAAACATCTCAAACATGAGATGTTTTTTACTGCCGGAGAATATGAAGTGCACATTGTGGGCGAACTGGATGTAAGAGCGTAACAAGGCTTCGGTGCCAGTTTCGGGATATTCGTTGATTTGCTGAAACTCGTCGATGGCTATGAAAACCTCGCGCTGGAGCTTGCCGAGATAGCCGAAGATGTTGCGTATGGTAATGTCGGACTGTGAGGGTTCGACACTAACCGACACGCTTGGCATGCCTGTCAAGGCATCAAGACCTACGACTGGACGCAACGAAGCCAGCATATCGAGAGCCTTGCGGCCGAACATCCTGGTTCTGGATAGTGATTCGTTGAGAACAGCACTGCCGAGCATACGCACTAACTCACTCTGATTTTTGGTAGGAAAGATGTCGATGTAGATACAGAGAGCATCCTTGTTTTCGGCTTTTATTTGATGAAAAGAATTCCAAATAAGTCCTGTTTTGCCTAATCTACGTGGAGAAATAAGTGTAACATTTCGCCCATTATAGAGGGTTGAAGACAGTTTTTTAGTTTCTTCGATGCGGTCACAAAAATAATCGGGATCTTCGTAACCTTGGCAAATAAAAGGATTTACAAGTTTTTTCTTCATAACACTTACATAAAAATTAAATAAAATGCATTACATAAATTCCGTTACAGAAATTCCGTAATACAAAAATAGATAAAATTTGTTTATAACACGCCAAAATATTACATTATTTCATGTTTTGGCTTGATAAAAGCAAAAAAGTAAAGTAAAAATATTTATTATGGTGCGATAAATCCATTAAAATCTATTAAAATTTATTCATATTTGTAATGTTCAAAAAAAAGAGTACTTTTGCAAAAATTTTCGCCCATGAACCACAGCATCCTCATCGTTGACGACAACCGCGGCATCCTCTCCGCACTGAAACTCAGTCTGAGCCACGACTTCAAGATAATAACGACGCTTCCATCACCGAAGACACTCATCAGCGAACTGTCTGAAAACCAATACGATGTAGTGCTGCTTGACATGAATTTCACCGAAGACACGAACACCGGCAACGAAGGACTTTTCTGGCTTTCGGAAATAAAAAAACGATTCGACATCGAAGTGGTTCTTTTCACCGCCTACGCCGACATCGAACTCGCGGTGGCAGGAATAAAACGCGGCGCATACGACTTCATCGTGAAACCTTGGGACAACGAAAAACTCATCAAGACGCTTGTCGATGCGGCAAATCTGACAATAAAAAAACGTGATAAAAACGCGGAGACACACCGCAGCACGTCGCAATATCGGAATGACGACGCATCCGGAAACAGGATGTTTTGGGGCGATTCAGCCGCCATGCAGTCATTGCGCCACCTCGTGGAGAAAGCCGCGCCGAGCGACGCAAGTGTCCTCATCACAGGTGAGAACGGAACCGGCAAGGACCTGCTCGCCAAAGAGATACACGAGCTTTCATTAAGAAAATCAATGCCTTTCGTCGCCGTTGACATGGGTTCGATGCCGGAGACATTGTTCGAGAGCGAACTGTTCGGACACGTCAGAGGAGCCTTCACCGACGCCAAGACCGACCGCGCCGGAAAGTTCGAGGCCGCCGACAAAGGCACGCTTTTCTTCGACGAAATCGGGAACATCCCGCTGCATTTGCAAGCCAAACTGCTCCGCGTACTGCAAAACCGCACCATCACTCGCATCGGCGACAACAAAGTAATCCCCGTTGACATACGCCTCGTCTGCGCCACGAACATGGACATCGAGAAAATGGTGAAAGACGGCACCTTCCGCGAAGACTTATACTACAGAATCAACACGATAAAGATGCAGTTGCCGACACTGCGGCAACGCAGCGAAGACATCATCCCGCTTGGGGAAATGTTCATTCAACGTTTTGCAAATCAATATAATAAGGCAATAAACGGCATCAGCGACGAGGCGAAGGAGACACTCATCGACTGCAAATGGGGAGGCAACATCCGCGAGTTGCAGAACTGCATCGAGAAAGCGGTGGTGCTTTGCGAAGGCAAGACGCTGCAAAAGTCTGATTTCCAGTTGAATTACCTCGAATATTGGGAACCGGAAGAAACGGCAAAAGTTGAAGACAACGCCACGCTCGACGAAATCGAGAGAAACGCCATCCTCAACGTGATGAGAAAATACGACGGCAACCTCACTCTCGTAGCCAAGCACTTGAATATCAGCCGCCAGACACTTTACAACAAACTCAACAAATACGGCCTCTGATGCTTAAGAAAGTCATCATATCACTCATCGCACTCGTTGTTTTCACTTCGGGGACTTTCCTTCTGTTTCTCAATGAGTTATACATCGCGGCATCTTTGGCGACACTCTTGACAATCGGGATTTTTGTAGCATTGATTTTACAATATCAAGAAAATACCAAGAAACTCATTTTCACCTTAAATGCCTTGGAATCAGACGATTTCGCCTTCCATTTCGATGACAGATTCTCTAAAAACAAAGACACCGACAAGATTTTCAACTACATGCTGAACCGCATCAAGAACATGACGGAGCGGCACAAACTCGAACTTGAGGAACGCGAACGTTATTACGAGACGATGCTCGAACGCGCCGACACCGGAATCATCGCCGTTGACAACAAGAACCACGTCATTTACAGAAACGCCAAAGCATTGAGTCTCATCGGATTATCTATCTTAAACAACTTAGTTCAAGTTAAAAACATCGACACCGGCCTCTACGAATCTTTCTGCAACGCCGACGAAGGCAACGACCAGAAAGTCAGTTTCAGCAACGAACACGGCAACATCACGCTTTCGATTGCCTGTTCAAGGGTGACAATCAAAGAAAAGGATGTCAAGATATTGGCAGTCAACAATATAAGCAACGACATCGAAGCAAACGAAGTCGAGGCGTGGACACGATTAATACGCGTCCTGACACATGAAATCATGAACTCCATCTCGCCTGTCGCATCGTTAAGTGAAACATTGTCAAAGTTTTACGGCAACGAAAACGCCGAACTCAAGGAAGGCCTCGATGTAATCAACAAAACCAGCCGCGGACTCATCGACTTCGTTGAATCATACCGCAGCATAACACGAATCAACAAACCGATAAGGAAAGCTATTTCCTTCAAACAATTGATTACCAACATCCTGACACTTGAAAAAGAAGAGTTTTCGATTAACGACATCAGCGTAGAAGTGACAGCCAACCGCGACGACATCATGCTTTACGTTGACGAAAGCCAGATTTCGCAGGTGATAATCAATGTCATCAAAAATGCGATTCAGGCAAATGCAAACAAATTGAAAATCAGTGCGTTCATAGATAAAGACGAAGTAATAAGGATTGAGTTTGCGAACAACGGCGCACCGATTTCAAAGTCGATGTCGGAACAGATTTTCGTGCCTTTCTACACCACGAAGCCGTCGGGCAGCGGCATCGGGCTGAGCATCTCGAAAAAAATCATGCAGAACCACGACGGAGCCATACAGCTTCTGCGGTCGAACGAGAAAGAGACGGTTTTCCTGATTGTTTTCAGATAGAAATTGTTTTAACTGACGCGAGTCAGTTCGAAAAACTGCACATTTTTTATTCCGCCAAGGATTTACGACACAATTTTTCACAATCCGAAATATCTCTCGAAGAACGTCTTGATTTTCTCAATGACAGTCTTTTTCTTCTCATGTCTGTCGCCTCCGCCGAATCTCGACATTGGCGGAAGTATCTTGTCAATTTCCGTTCCCGTGATCCTGACCTGTCCGTCCCTGAAGCTGCTCTCGATGAACTTCTCTGTCTCATCTGGTTTCAGGTTCTCACTCTCAATGAGTGTCTTCAGGTCTTCCGCCTTCTGTTTCTGCACAAAGTCTCTCCAGCTCCGCTCCACATCTGTATCTGCGTTGACGCTGCTGATGAAACTCTCGATGAGCTCCTTCTTGCTTCTCAACTGTATGCTCGAACCGATGGCTTTCGTGATATTGACCAATATCTCCTTGTTCGCACAATTGGAGTCGTGATAATTCTGAACCAAAAGAAGAATGTAGTCAATGTTTATTTCAACCTGCCTGATCAGTTCCGTCTCAAACACAAGGTCATCATTGATGTTCTCCTTGTCGCCGGGCTTTCTCTTTCTCCATTTCTCCTGAAGGTCAAGGTAGTTGCTCTGGTAATCCTGCAACTGCCTGTCTGAAAGTATCTCTTTCCCTTCAAACTGGTCAAAGGTTGAGAGTATGTTTATTGATTTGAGAAGGCTCCCGTAAAGCCCGATGAACCGTTTCTCGGCGTCTTCTCCCAATATCGGTTCTCCCTCCGGGAACTCTTCCTGCAACTGCTCCACAAGTTCCTTGTAGCCATAGCAGTGCTTGCCGTTCTCGGCGTCGTATCCATTGTAATATGACCAGAAGTCTTTGAGCATGACAATGCTGTTTGCGTCCTTGTCGCCAAAAAGTGCAATCGCGTCATCCGTGGCCTGTTGCAAATCCCTGAAACAGACAATGTTACCAAATGTCTTTACGGAGTTCAAGATTCTGTTTGTTCTTGAAAACGCCTGAATCAGCCCGTGCTGTTTCAAGTTTTTATCCACAAACAATGTGTTCAGGGTTGTCACATCAAAGCCTGTCAGAAACATATTCACAACTATCAACACATCGACCTGACGGTTCTTCATCCTCAAAGACAAATCCTTGTAATAGTTCTGGAACCTATCGTTCGACGTGTCGTAATTCGTGGCGAACATATTGTTGTAGTCCTTTATCGCGCCTTCAAGGAAATCTCTCGACTGCTGGTCAAGCTGCGTGGTGCTTTCAGGGTTTTCTTCTTCCAGAATGCCATCGATTTCCTCCTCATTTGCGCCATAGCTGTATATTGTAGCAATCTTCAGCCTCTGTGATTCCGGAACATTCTCCTGCTGTTTCTTGAACTCATTGTAATATGCCTTTGCCATCGGGATGGAAGCCACCGCAAACATTGCGTTGAAGCCGTTCAGTTTCTGTTCGGTCTTGTGTTCGGAGACCTGCTGTCCCTTCTTTGCGCTTGCCACCTTGTGTATGTCATCAAGCACCTTGAAAGAGTAGAAGGAGCTTCTCTTGGTTTTCTGGTCGAAATGGTCGAGGATGTATTTCACCACCTGTGAGATTCTCTCCGGCGATGCCATTGCCTTCTCCCTGTCAATGGCCGAAATCTGTTTGTCCAATATGCCATCTTTCTCCTTGATGGTATTGACATAATCAATCCTGAACGGAAGGACATTCTCGTCGTTGATTGCATCGACAATGGTGTAGGTGTGGAGCTTGTCGCCAAAAGCCTGTTGGGTGGTCTTTAAATTGAGATTTCCGCCTGTGCCTGCATTCTGTGCAAAAATCGGAGTGCCGGTGAAGCCAAACAGATGGTATTTCTTGAAGTTCCTGGTGATGGCCGTGTGCATCTCGCCGAAGTTGCTTCTGTGACATTCATCAAAGATTATCACGACCCGCTGTTGGAAGACAGGATGGTTCTTGTTCTTGGCGACAAAGATCGAGAGCTTCTGTATTGTGGTGACGATGATACGATAGTCGTGATAGCCGCCGTTCTTGTCTTTGTTCTCCAACTGCCTTTGCAGCACTGCCGTTGATGAGTTTCCGTCTGCCGCTCCTTCCTCAAACCTGTTGTATTCCTTCATTGTCTGGTAGTCCAAGTCCTTTCTGTCAACAACAAAGAGCACCTTGTCGATGTACGGGAGCCTCGACGCCAACTGCGCTGTCTTGAACGAAGTGAGCGTCTTTCCCGAACCCGTGGTGTGCCAGATGTAGCCGCCACCTTGGATGCTGCCATATTGTCTGTAGTTGTTCGCCACGTTGATTCTCTGGATAATCCTCTCTGTGGCTGCAATCTGGTAAGGCCTCATCACCATCAGCATCTTCTCGCTTGTGAAGACGCAATATTTTGTGAGGATGTTCAGTAGCGTATGTTTCGAGAAAAATGTCTTGGTGAAATCCAAAAGGTCTGTGATGACCTTGTTGTTGCTGTCGGCCCAAAATGACGAGAACTCAAAGGAGTTGCTGGTCTTCTTCGACTTGTTCCTTCCGCCGGTTTCCTGTTCTTTCAGGTGATTTGACCTTGTGGTGTTGGAGTAATATTTGGTGTTTGTGCCATTGGAGATGACAAATATCTGCACATATTCATAAAGGCCACACCCGGCCCAGAAGCTGTCCCTCTGGTATCTGTTGATCTGGTTGAAGGCCTCCTTGAGCTGGACTCCTCTTCTTTTGAGTTCGACATGAACAAGCGGAAGTCCGTTGACAAGGATGGTGACATCGTATCGGGTGTCGTGGTTTCCGGCCTTCTCCTCATACTGGTTGATGACCTGCACGAAGTTGTTGTGGATGTTGTTTTTGTCGATAAGATAAATGTTCTGGCTCTCTCCCGTTTCCCTTTTGAGGACTTGGATGTAGTCTTCCTGTATCTTGGCTGTCTTGGCGGCGATGTCGTCATTCTTGTTGGCGATGCAGGTGTTGAAGAACTGCTCCCATTCATTGTCGGTGAAATGGTATGAGTTGAGTTTCTCCAACTGTGTCCGCAGGTTGGAAACGAGGTCGGTTTCAGTGTGGATATTCAGATATTCATAACCTTGCTCTTGGAGAAGATGAATGAACTCCTTTTCAAGTTCAGCCTCGCTCTGATATGCGTCAGAAGTGCTTGCTGCGTGTTCGTATTCAGAAACCACCGTATATTCCTGACTTTCAGCTATGATATTGTATTGTGACATTTCAAAAAACGTTTTAAGAGGAATGCTAAGAAATACGGGAATGTATAAAACTTCCCGTTGAAGCCTATATTCTTGTTGGCAAATTTGATTCCATACATTATATCCGAATACTTCTCATCGTCAATTACTTTGTTAAGTGAGGCCGTGGCTCCATCCTGTGCCTTGACTTCAATGGGTATAAGGCTATCTGTATCTCTCACAAAGAAGTCTATCTCCACCGTAGATTTCTCATTTCTGTAAAAGAACAGAGAATATCCTTGTTTCACGAGCATTTCTGCCACAATATTTTCGTAGATGGCTCCCTTGTATGTATTGAAATTCTTGTTTTCGCGCAAATCTCGCTGGGCTTCCTCATCCAACGAAGCAATAAGCAGTCCCGTGTCGTGATAGTACACCTTGAAGTTGTTGTAGATGTAATTCCCTTTAAGAGGCAAGGAGAGTTCTCCCATGCAGTAGCAGATGTTTACCACGCCAGCGTCGTCTAACCAGTCCACGGTCCCAACATACTCTCTGTTTCTTGCACCATTGGCAATCTTTGATATCTGGAATTTCTTGTTCGGCTGTCCGAGAAACACAGGGATGTGATTATACACGGCCCGCACCTTGGCCTTGTCTAATCCCACGGCATATTTTGTGATGTCCTCATCATAATCTCTCAACAGTTGCCGCTGCATCTTCAAAACATTAGCGAAGGTGTTGTTCTCAAGATATTTCTTCACTATGGCGGGCATTCCGCCGACAACGATGTAATCTTTGAATGCCGCCGACATCACCTCCATCTCCGTCTTGGAGAGTTGTTCCACACGCAGCATTTTTTCAAACAGTCCATCTATTTGTTCTTCAAGAAATCCCTTTGCCCAGAGGAACTCTTCAAAGTCCATGGATTTCATATCGAAATCTTCCTTGTAGCCGACACTGTTTGACTCTATTTCATTATAACTGATTCCCATCAGCGAGCCGGAGCATATCACGTCGTATCTGCCATCAATGTAGAACGACTTCAAGCAAGTGGCCACTGCCGGCTGTTGTTGGAACTCGTCGAAAAAAAACAGTGTATCGTCAGGAACGAACCGGAACGAAGGATTCAGGAACGACAGGTTTTTGAGTATGCTGTCAACCTCATATCCATCGTCGAATATTGAAGCATATTGAGGTTGAAGGGCAAAGTTCACCTCTATCACATTGGCGTAGTTGTTTTTAGCAAATTTACCGACGGAGAACGTCTTGCCAATCTGCCGTGCACCTTTCACGATGAGTGGCTTGTGATCGTCCCGTGCTTTCCAATCCGTCAGGAAACCGTCTATCTTTCTTTTTATTTCCATGTGCCGCTATTTTTCTTTCACAAAATTCCGGCGCAAAAATACTAAAAAATCACAAAATTCCAGCTAAAAAACACCAAAAAATCACAAAATTCCTTTATGATTGTTGTGTTGCAATTTGTGGGAAAGCGGAAAACAGTTCCAAAGCGGAGGCCGTCTCAACTATCAGTTTGTTTTTGATGAAACTTTTGGTGTGGGTATCATCAACCACCTCACCCAATCCTTGCATAAGCAACTTCGGACTCGTTTCCTTAATACGTTGTGCACACCACGCCGCATATTCCACCACTGATTTTCCCGTCCGGCTCCTGACAATGTTCTCATTGATGTCTGTATGCTTCTGCAAAAAAAACCAAACATCAAATACATCACGGGGCGACAGCCTCTCTCCAAAGGCACACAATTTATGAGCGAACATGTCCGGCAATGTCATCACGCGGATGTCTGTTCCCGCAAGATTAAGTAATTCATAGTGGTTGTCGTAGATGCGGTTGGAAATTTCCACCTTGAGCATTCTCTCTCCCTTACCATAATCCAGTACAAGTACTGAACCGAAATGTTTCATTGCCTCATCATCTATCGTTCCAAATTTCGTGAGTATCGCCCTGATCTTACTGTAAACAAAATCCTCCTTCGATAAATCAAGAAGATTGAAGTCGAGATCGGTGGAAAAGCGAGGCAGTCCATGGAAAAACATCAACGAAGTGCCACCCTTGAAAGCCAAGATGTTGCACAAATCCTTGTCTTTGAATATCAATCCAAGAATTTGAGCCATATATAGTTTGTGTTTCTGTTTGTTCATAAGTGCTACACTTTGAGGTTTAACAATTCAGACACTCTTTTCTCTAAAACCCGTGAGTTATATAGCGGCAGAAGTTCTTTTATCCGCAACTTGTCGAGAGGACGCAGATTGTCAAAGTAGCAACTCCCGGCGCTCAAATACACCATATCGAGGAATGCCCTCTCTGGTGTTGCCATGCATACATTGTCATTCTGGTTTATTCCCTCCATTCCGATCCACAACTCTGGTTTAATGATGCGATAGCGGTACGACCTGCCATCAATCTCCACCTCTCGGTTCAGATAGCTCACACAAGTGACAGTTTCGTCAAACTGAAACACGACGCCAGCCCGTTGCAAGACATATTCCAAAGATATATAGGCTGGACGAAACATACCGCAAGCCATTTCTTTCTCATCATACACCAACTTGGCATATAATCCCTTGCGCGGGTTGCATATTTTACCAGACTTTGAATAGTAGTGCAGAGATTTCGTCAGTTTCGTGCTGTCTTCACAACCCGTCAACATCATCATTGACTGAATGGTAAAGACTGTACGACTGCTTTTCAAGATAGTTTCCAATATATTATTTTGAGAACCCATAATACAAATTTTTCGTATTTTCAGTTTGCAAATATACATTTTTTCGATGATTCAAACTGCAAAATATTACATTTTTTCGATGATTCAAATCATGAAAACCTACACTTTTTCGATGATATCACAAAATTCCAGCTAAAAAACACCAAAAAATCACAAAATTCCAATGTTTTCAGCGCGATTTATCACAAAATTCCTTTATGATTCCTTCCTTTTGAAGGTCAGCAGCTTGTCTCTGTAGTACTCATACTGCCGCCTACGCTTCTCAATCTCCGCTGGGAGACCTGCTGTGAGGTCATTGGTGAGGATGTCAAAGCGGTCAAGAATATCAACTATCTTCTGCTGCTCATGCAAAGGTAGAATGGGGAAATCCATATCTTCTAATACTTTGCCATCAAGAGTTGGTATCCCTGCTCTCCTGACTCTTGACATAAGATATGATTCCTTTGTTTGAAGATAAAAATAGACAAATCTTCCTGACAGAATAGGAGTTTGTGATAAACAGAAACAGCCATCAGAAGACCAAAACTTTTCCTTTGAAAATCCTAATGTTCCTGCTGATGCACCAACATTTATAACCATTGTAGTTTCACCTTCTCTGTTAAACTCATCATAATATCCAATAGGGTCTATTCCACCATGAAAAACTTTGTAAGTGCCATCTTCTGACAACTGAGATTTGGTAAGCCTCTTACCTCTTAACACTTTACAAATCTCTCCTAACTTCTTCCATTTAACTATTTGCCCCCCCCGATTTAATTTATTGAAACTCAATAAGTTATCTCTATAATACTCATATTGTTTCTTTCTTGCCTCCAGCTCCGCGTCGATCTCAGCTGTATATGATGAGAAAGCATCCAAAATTTTCACTATCTCTTCCTGAACAGGGAGAGGGGGAACGGGGAATGCAAATGATTGCATTACCTGCTTGTTTATATTGTTAATGGTGGAACTATTTATCTGCACATCAAGATGATTGGAGAAGTAACCACTTGTCAGGATATGGTAGATGAATCTTGGTAAAATAGATTCTTTGCATCTAACAACAGCCATAAATCCACCAAAAGTGTAATCCATATCTTCTGAAATGAATGCCACTTTGCCAACATGTTCCTTGCTACCACTTCCTGCACACATAAGAATATCTCCTGCATACAAGTGCTGGGATGGCTTGACAACAACATCCTTGGATACTAGTTTTACATCTTCAAAGTTGAGTGCATTCAAATGAAGAGTAATATTATTGGCTCTCAACACCTTATGTGCATCCTCAGTTTGAGATTTGGCTTCTTGTTCTTTGTTGTATGTGATGCCTCTTATAAGGTCACAGACATCAAAGAATGTCTTCCATTCCACCCCATCAGGACAATATTTCTGAATCAGCTCCTCTAACTTGCTCATACCCGCCCTTATTGAAGTTCCGCAATAATCTTGTCAATCTCTGCCCTCAAGACATTCTCGCGCTCAACAATCTCTTTCAGCTCCGCATTGAGCTTCTCAATGTCCACCTTCTCGCGAGTGTCCTCCTGCTCAACGTATGTCGAGACAGACAGGTTGTAGTCTCCCGCCGCAATATCCTCATTGGAAACCAACTTGCATACATGGTCAACATCCTTCCTCTCTGTAAACACATCAAGGATATTCTGGATATTGTCATCAGTGAGTTTGTTGCTGTTGGTGACTTTTACACATTCCTTTGTGGCATCTATGAAGAGAGTGCAGTTGTCCTTCTTGGCTTTCTTCAAGACCATGATGCAGGTTGCGATGCTGGTTCCAAAGAAAAGATTGTCAGGGAGTTGGATAATGCAATCCACATAGTTGTTGTCGATCAGATACTGACGGATTTTCCTCTCCGCACCGCCTCTGTACATCACGCCGGGGAAACACACAATGGCCGCCGTCCCATTGGTTGCAAGCCAAGCCAAAGAGTGCATGATGAAAGCCAGATCAGCCTTCGACTTTGGAGCCAGCACACCCGCCGGTGCAAACCTCGGGTCGTTTATCAGAGTGATGTCGTCGTCACCTTTCCATTTGATGGAATAAGGAGGGTTTGAAACTATGCACTCAAAAGGTTCGTCATCCCAATGCTGTGGGCTCAGCAACGTGTCTTCACAGGCGATGTCAAACTTGTCGTAGTCGATGTCGTGAAGGAACATATTTATCCTGCAAAGGTTGTATGTGGTGAGGTTTATTTCCTGTCCGAAGAAACCCTGGCGGACATTATCCTTGCCGAGGATTTTTGCGGCCTTCAGCAGCAGTGAGCCGGAGCCGCAGGCGGGGTCATAAACCTTGTTAATCTGTTTTTTCCCTAAGGTGGCGATTTTGGTGAGGAGTTCCGACACTTCCTGCGGGGTGTAATATTCGCCGCCCGACTTGCCGGCATTTGAAGCGTACATGCCCATCAGATATTCGTATGCATCGCCGAAGGCATCGATGGTATTGTTCTGGTAATCACCAAGTTTCATCGACTGGACGCCTCTCAGCAGTTTCACCAACTTCTCATTTCTCTTTATGACGGTAGCGCCAAGTTTGTTTGAATTGACATCAAGGTCAGCGAACAGTCCTTTGAAGTCATCTTCACTTTCGGTGCCTTTTGCGGAATTTTCGATTGACGAGAATATTCCTTCGAGTGTCATATTGAGGTCAGGGTCGGTGTCACACACTTTGCAGACGTTCTCGAATAGTTGTGACGGGAGCATGAAGAATCCTTTGACGGCGACCATTTCCTCGCGTGCGCCTTCCGCCGTGGAGTCGTCGAGGTCGGCGTAGTTGAACGACTTGTCGCCCGTCTCCCATTCACCCTTGTTGATGTAGTTTGTGATGTTTTCGCTGATATATCTGTAGAAGAGCATCCCGAGGATGTACGACTTGAAGTCCCAGCCATCGACGGAGCCTCTCATCTCATCAGCTATCGCCCAGATGGTGCGGTGAAGTTCAGCTCGCTCCATTTCTTTCTTGTTGTCTGCCATGATTCGCAAAAAATTCGAGTGGCAAAAATAAGACAATAATCTGAATTGTAAAAAAATATTTACATAATTAAGTTGAATGAAGGCTTAAATGTTAAAATAAATTTACTTTTTGAATGACAATCATCTGCAAACCCGGAAAAATTCATTCCATTTCTTCCCAATTTTTAAAATATTGGAAAGAATTTTAATATTTCGACAAAATTTAAAATGGATATGACCGAAGTCATTACAATCAGGAATATGCAGGGACGTTTCGGCGCCACGGCAAAAACGGTGTATTGAAATCGGCGATGTATGTTGTTGGTAAGAAGGGTGGGATTAGTATCCTATTTTTCCGTTTCTCCTATTCAGAAGCCACCGTTCCGCTAATCCAATGTTCAGGCCAATCGGGATGCTCTTTACGAAGATTCAATGCAAGTTTGTCACCGTCAAATGATTTCACACTGACATAGAAAGGGCAAAGTCTGCTCTTTCCTGCGCCGTTTGGCCCGGCTATAACGGTAAATTCCGGCCTACGTTCCATGGTTACTGAATTAAGTGGGCATGTCTGCCACATCCAGGCTGGGCAGTACGCATGATGATATTATAGGTACGGGTGGCACGGTCAAGAGTCACTTTGTCCTCGCTGCCGTCAGGATTGGCCAGATAGGTAGTACCGTCGTCATCGAAGAACGGCACGGAAACACCTTGCAGCCACGACTCCAGATAAATGCGTTCCACCTCACGCCTGACAGCGTCGTTCACTTCTTTTACAGTTTTGCCGTTTGGCAATTCAACGGTCTCTATATCGGTGTATTTGCACATTTTTATATAACTTTTATGTTGCAAAGGTAATAAAAAATCCAACATCTTTCTTAAAAAACAAGTTAGCCCAATCGCTTCAACTCATATTATTGATTTTAAACATTTTATATCAAAAAAACCTTACTATACTTCTTCTTTAGAAAAAAAGGAATAATCAGGTACAACTTTAGGTTAACTTATTCTTCCAAAATAGCCCGAAATATGCTGTTTTAAGCATAAAAAAAGACCCTTAGTTAACTTAAGGATCTTCTTTATTTAGTTGATTTTCACCAACTTTGCAGATTAATACTCATCTTCGTGGAAGAAGAAATCCTCTTTTGTCGGGTAATCAGGCCAGAGGTCTTCGATGCGTTCGTAAACGTCACCGTCTTCGTCCTCAAGATCTTCAAGATTTTCGATAATCTCACGTGGCAATCCGTATCTCATTGCCCATTCAAGAAGTTCCTCTCTTGTTGCCGGCCATGGAGCATCCTCCATCTTCGACGCTAATTCTAATGTCCAATACATTGTACTAAATTTTTATTTTTTTCGGGGTGCAAAAATACTACAAAAATCACTTTTGTCAAGTGTTTTTTTCATTTTTTTTGATAATCAAACAAAAGCACTGACCATCAATCTGTTAAACAGGAGCAAAAGTGTTTTCAGCATTCTTCGGGCTGCCATTTCCTGTCGTCTTCGACAAACGTCCTCGACATCACGAAGAAGAAGTCGGAGAGTCTGTTCAAGTACTTCAGAATCACTTCGTTGACTTCGAACTCCCTGTTCATTCTCACCGCCGCGCGTTCCGCGCGGCGGCACACGGTGCGGCACACGTGGCATCGCGACGCCAAAATGTTGCCGCCCGGAACTATCAGGCTGTTCAGCGGCGGCAGCTCCGCATTCATCGCGTCGATGTTTCTTTCAAGATACTCAACGTCGGCGTCGGTCAGCTGCGGCAGCTGTTTCTTCAAATCGCTGCCATCGTCGGTTGCGAGAAGACATTCCGCCACCATCAGTTTCTTCTGTATCTCGAAAAACTGTTCCTGAAACTGCTCCGTCGAGTCCATCAGGACAGCGACGAAAGCACTCAGCTCGTCCAAGGTGCCGTAAGCCTCCAGACGCACGTCGTCCTTCCCGACACGCGTCCCGTTCACCAACGACGTCGTCCCCTTATCCCCTGTTTTTGTATAAATCTTCATAACTAACTAATTTCCTTAAA
>JAUNNU010000040.1 GCA_030537295.1 Bacteroidia bacterium | reverse complement strand
TAGAGCACGACCTTGCCAAGGTCGGGGTCGCGAGTTCGAGTCTCGTTTTCCGCTCAATATGGTCCCGGTCGTTGTATCGGGATTTTTTGAATAAAGCAGGACAGTGCCTGAGTGGCGGAATCGGTAGACGCGCCGGACTTAAAATCCTGTGTCCATTTCGGACGTGCCGGTTCGACCCCGGCCTCAGGTACTAATTCAAGAGGTTAAATAATTGAATTTTAATTGTTTAACCTCTTTCATTTTAAACAAGTAGCAAGTTACTGGTAAATATTTTGTTATGCCTTTCGGTCACAACTTTTGGTTGCTCAAAATCCAGAATTACAATCAACTGTAAAATTACAGTGATTTTAAAAGGTGTTTCGCCGCATTTGAAAAAAATATATAATTTTGCACATCATAAAAATGAAAAAAATGAAGAAGAATTTATTGGTTGAACTGAAAAATTATTTAGTCATCACGATTTGTTTGTTCATGATTGCTTTGGGCTGGACGGCGTTCCTCATTCCAAACCACATGCTTGGCGGCGGCGTCAACGGCATCTCTGTAATTGTGTATTGGGTGACGGGTCTCTCTACAGGTGTCACCATCTTCGCCTTGAATGCGGTTCTTATCTTGTTTTCGCTCAAGGTGTTAGGATGGAAATTCGGGCTTAAGACGATTTACTGCATCATTATGATGTCGGCGTTCTTCTCGCTTTTGCAGGAATACATCACAGTGCCTGTCATTTCAGACAGATTCCTTGCGGCGGTCATCGGCGGAGGCATTGCCGGATTCGCCAACGGCATCATCTTCCTCACCGGCGGCAGTACCGGCGGCACCGACATCATCACGATGGTCGTCAACAAATACCGTAACATCTCGCTCGGACGTTTCACACTTGCGATGAATCTGGTGATTATCGGTTCCTCGTTCTTTGTCCTTTCAGCGACACCGCTCGAACGTATAGAATTGATTATCTACAGTTTGGTCGGAAATTTCGTAAGTTCTTACTGTGTAGATCTTGTCTTTACTGGAAGCAAGCAGTCGGTACAGATGTTTATCTTCTCATCGAAGCCGCAGGTCATCGCCGACCGCATCGGCAACGAGATGCACCGCGGTGTCACATTGATTAATGGGAAAGGCTGGTACACGAAGCAAGACAACGACATCATCATGGTCGTGGCCCGCAAGACGGAGTGCCAGCCAGTCATCCGCATCGTGAAACAGGAGGACCCGCAGGCCTTCGTCTCCGTCAACACCGTCATGGGCGTTTATGGAAAAGGGTTTGAGGCGATGAAGAAGTAGTTAAGAGATAAGAGAAGCTGGCGCACGTGGAGAGGAAAGAGGAGACTGGAACCGTGTGAGGCTGGCGCACGACGGAAGCCTGCCCCACGTGCGCCAGCCTCTCTACTCTCTCCTCTTTTAACTCTTAACTATTTGATGCCGAGTTTCTTCTTGATGTCTTTCGGGAGAGCGTCTTTGTGGACGATGCAGTTCAAAGTTTTGTAACGGACGAATGCTTCTGATGCGTACCAGATGCCGTTGTAGTTACCGGCATCGCCCCATGAGTTCTTGACCATGAAGTACTCGTTGCCCATCTGGTCTTTCGCCTTGCCGTAGATGACCATGCCGTGGTCGTCGGTTGTCTCGAAGTTGTTATAGGCGTCGATGCGGTCCTGGTCGTTGACGATGCGCTGTGGTGTCGGGTGATTCATGGCTTCCTTCTGGCGGTCTGTCGCGCTGAGGCCGTTCCAGTGTGCGTAGTCGGTGCCGGCCTTGTCTGACGCTGCGTTTTCAAGGTCAGGGAGGACGCAGACACCCGACATCTTGCCTCTGAGCCAGCCTTTCTCGCTGACGTCAGCACCCCATGCGATAGGATAACCTTTCTCGATGGCGTTGTTGAGGACCTGCATGTATTCGTCGATTGGCATGTTGTAAGCCATGCCCCAGCGCCAGTTGTCCTGCACCTCGATGACGAACTGCTGGTACCAAGGCTGGTGGGCGAACGAAGCGATGTTCACGTAGTCGTCCATGTTGAGGCCTGTTGACTCGGCGAATGACATAGGGGTGTATTCCTTGCCTTCATACACAAACTTCTCCGGGCATTTCCCGAGGTAAGCATCGAGGATGCCTACGAGGGCGTTTTTCCAAAGCGGTTTGTGATCCGGGCCGAGCTGGAGCTTCTTGCATTTGATGACACCTTCAACAAACGGGTCGCAGACGCTTGAGAATTCCGAGAAGTCGGAGAGTGTCTCGCCGTGCATCTGACCTGCGCTCATCTCAACGTCAGGCACGAGGCCGTAGTGACGGATGGCGTAGATGACATCGCCGAATGAGCCGCCCTGTGAGAAACTGACGTCGCCGTGTGTGCGGACTGCCTTCTCGGCGCGGTCTTCGTAAGTCTTGTGAACGATGTACATCTCTGAGAAATCGTACTCTGGCTTGCCCATGCGGAGAAGCTCCGCCTCGAAGTAACCGAGTGTCGAATAGCACCAGCAGGTGCCGGCCATGTTCTGGTCCTTCACCGGAGTGATAGGCAATTCCTTGATGACCTCAAATTTGTAGCCTTCATCTTCTGTTTTCGCTTCGCCTTCCTGTGCGAATGCTGGCATGCTCACCAAAAGAGCCGCTGCCACTAAAAAACTTTTAAATTTCATTTGTTTGAATTTTTAAATTATAATTAATTGTTACACATTCTTTATTTTGGGTTCGCCCGACGTCGTTTGCAATGGCTAAATTTCGTTGGGCAAACCGAGCGCGGCGAGTGGGGCAATCAGAATTCGAGTTTCTTCGCCATGTCTTTGCTCACGCCTTCCTTGTTGACTGTGAAGAAAATGGTGTGGAGTCTGACGAATTTCTCGGAGCAGTACCAGTAACCTTTGAACGGCCCGACCTCGCCCCATGAGTTTTTCACCTTATAATATTTGGTGTCGTTCTGGTCGTGGGCGATGCCGACGATGAGCATGCTGTGGTCGTCGCCGGTGCTCCAGTCGTCGTAGGCTTTTTGGTGCATCTCGTCGTCAACGGCGTCGATTTCAGGCATCACGGTCTCGAATTTGTAAATGCTTTCGCGGATTTCGTCGTCGCTCATTTTCTTGTAGGCCTTCGGGTCGCTTTCGCGGATTTTGTTCACGTCATCGGTCAGGACGACGCCGACGCCCGCCTTGCGTGAGAAGCCCTTGTCGCTGACATCCTGCGCCCAGCCGACGGTGTAGCCGTTGTTGAGGGCGTTGTCGAGTTCGGCCATGAGTTCGTCCATGGTCATGTTGTATGTCATCGTGGCTGTCCAGTTGTCGGGGATGTGGATGTTGAAAGGTTTGTAAAGTTCCTTGTGTGTGAACGCGCCGAGCTGCACGTAATCGTTGATGTCAAGCGGATATTTCGCCGCAAACGATTTCGCATCATACTTGACACCTTTGTATATAAAGGTCTCCGGCACCTCGCCGAGATATACGTTGAGGATTTCCTCAACCATCTTAGGATAGACGTAAGGAAGCAGCTTGCCGTTCTTTCGCGCTATCACTACTTTTGCGTATTCGTTGATGAGTGCGTGCATCTCCCAGTGGTTGTTGCGTTCCTCGCCGAGCACCCAGCCTGTGTAGTCGTCATTCGGCACCATGCCGTCTTCGGTGAGGGCGTGAAGCACGTCGATGACCTCGCCGCCGCAGCTGATGTTGGCGGCCTCGCCGTGCATCCTCACGTATTTCTCAAATTTCGTCTTGTAGGCCCAGCGGTCGAAGAACATCTCCGAGAGGTTGAGTTCCACGCCGTATTTGCGGAGCATCTCCGCCTCGACGAAGCCGGTTCCGGCGTAGCACCAGCATGTGCCGGAGCTGCCTTGGTTCTGCACGATGGTGTGGTTTACCTCGACATCGTCAACGAATTGATAGACAGGCGTTTCGTTGCTTTGCGCAAACACGAATGAAGAGACGGCAAGCAGCATCGCCGCCGCCATCGAAAGTCTGATTTTCAGGTTTTTCATCATGATAAAAATTCAATTTTTCAAAGTTGCAAATTTAGTAAATAAATGATATTGTATAACAAAAACGGGAATAAAAAATTTAGTGTTAAAATCACAAATTTTCGATAAAGTCACCAAACATTGAAATGCTGTCGATTTTTTTTGAATTGAAAAGGAGATGTTCAAAGTCGTGCTTTTTTTTGTTTATGTCAACGGTTTCGAGCATTGCCGCTATTGCCGATTTTAGTTCTGATTTGGAATTGATACCATTTTTAAATTTCAAAAAACCGTAATCAGGTTCGGTTTTTGACAGCAGAAACATTGTGTCATAAAAATCCCTGCCTTTGTGCCGTGACAGTAAAGCTGAGATTTTCATTGCGCAAAGCACCGAATCCGGCGGAACTTGTTGTGGAAAAACAAAGCCGCACTTATTGACTGTAACGACTTTGGGAGTGTAAATCACACCTTGATCTTGTGACTCAATTTTGATAATAAACCGTTCGTCTTTGTGTCCGGTCAAATCCAGATTGAAAAGGAGTTGAGGGAAATAGAAACTTCGTCTGAAAGCAGTGAGCCTTGCCGATTCAGAATCTTTTGTTTCGGTATCCAATCCGCTTCTTCTCAAAAAAAGAAGCACATTGTTCGTCATTTCCGTAAATTCTTCTTTTGACATTTGTTTGCAGTCAAAATCCAAGTCTTCTGAAAATCTGTCAATTCCGTGTATTATCCTGAGGTTTGTGCCACCGATGAAGACGAGTTTGCGTGCGTGATTTGTGGTGGAAATAAAATCCAGAATCATCAATTGGATGTATTCCTTCAGCATCATTTTGCTGAAATTTTTGTTTTCCCTGATGTCTTCAGGGAAGAAACTCTTGATGTATTTCAAGTCAATCATAGTCAAATATTTTTGATAATATTTCAATTCTGTTTTCCAAAGCCTTGCAATGAAAATCACCCAAATAAGAATTTAATCTTTCTCTGTCGAGTTCCTCTTTCATGAAATATTCGTCAAGGCGCAGTTCCTCGATTTCCTCGGTTGTGTTATAAAATGGGAAAAGATAAAGGAGGTCGAGCAGTGCTTTTTCCGGTGTCGCAAAAAGTACTGAACGGTTGTCTTTCAATGATTTAGGCTCGTATCCGAAAAACAAATCACTCTTAATTGTGTTGTAGCTGAACTCACCGAAATCATTGGTGAAACGGGCTGTTTTCAATGTGGTTACGCTTGTTTTTTGCACCACCATTTCAGGTATCATTCCATAAAATGCCAGTGCCGAATGGAGGCTGATGTATGAAGGCTGATATATTTTGTTTGCTATAATCATCTCAAAATCAGGCATTTGCTTGCATTCCGAAAAAGCGTAATAGTCAGACCGCAATTTTATCAAATACCCTTTTTTCACCCATCTCGTGATGTTTGTTCTGTCAAAGTCAGGGAACCACAGCCTTGCCTGTTGCAAGTTGAAGTAGCCCAACCTGAGTAATTTCTCTCTAAATTCAAGATAATTCATTTTATTTCCATTTTGATGCAAAAATACATCATTTTGGAAATAAAATTGCGATTTTTGTAAAAAAATTGATGTTGACGTTGATGGCTGTCGAAAACCACGTCTTTCCATTTCGGATTTCATCTACAAAACAAGAGGACCCGAATGTTACATCCAGGCCCTTCTGTTTTAGAAATCGGCGAATGCCAATGCTATTGAGGCGTTGAAGGATAGTTAAGATGGGAAAGAGAAGGGTTAAGAGAATTTTTTCAAAATTGCACTGAAAAATGTGCAGTTTGAATTTGTTGCTTTGCAAAAATACACTTTTTCCCGAACCGAATACAATTCATCAAAAATTATATTTCTCAAGCGTCCCGTTTTCATCTTCAAAATTGAAATCCATCAAAAGTCTTGTCAAGTCTTTCGCATTAATGTCAATCTGTTGCATCGGTCCTCGCTTTGGATATATGTCAAGAAACACAACACGTTCTTTAGTCGTTGAAACCATATAAATCAAACGATAACCGTTGGCTTTCGACAGTTGCATTTTTTTGTCAGGAAGACGTAGTTTGACAATTATCGCTTCATTCTGAATGAGAATCATGTCGCGATTGTTTCTGATTTTCTCAATGTCAGCTCCTTTAAATTCTTGCTTAATTTCATCAGGCAAATTTGCATAGACCCCTCGTTTAGCTTTGAGCAAGTCAGAAAGCCTTGTCCTGAAATTCTTTGTGGAGTCAAATAAAATCATCTGTTTATCCTTTTCGCCGCCTCTTCCATAACCTTTTTAAACCCATCGTCCTTTGGCAATTTTATCCGAAAATTCACAATGTCATTGTTCACTTCACAAATGGCGGAATAATTCATACCAAGCAACTCAACCTGTTTGTCTAAATTTTTGTTGCCGCCGATTCGTTTGCATGCCAAATACAAATCTTTCAAAGTCTGCAACATCACAACAAGCTGATTCCCAAATGTGTTGTACTCTTCTTCGGTAATCGTATTCCATTGATTATAAAGCGTTTCGTAGAATGATTCCAAATCTCTGTTCAATCGTGAGAGCTGCGCGACACTGTATGAATCAGGTGTCATGGTCTCCATCATCTGCTGATATGACCTCGTGCCTAACCTTACAATTTTGTTTGATATCAATGTTGCTTCACACATACAAATTTTTTGATTGCAAAAATACACTTTTTCCCGAACTTCAGCCTCATTTCAAATAATTTTTTTCACCTTAATTAATACGTCTCCTTTTGAATTTTTTCGTACCTTTGCCGCTTCAAATCTAACCATCAAATGATCACATCTGAAAGCCAGAAAGAACTATGTAAGAGGATTGATGCCTTGAGGAGGTATCTTTGACATCGACACGAAGTTGTCGCAAATAGCTGAATTGGAGGAACAAACGAAAGCCGACGGCTTCTGGGACGACCCGAAGAACGGCAAGGTCGTCATGCGCAGGATGCGCGACATCAAGAGCTGGGTGACGGCTTACGACGACATCGTGAAGGCCAACGACGACCTCGGCGTGCTGTACGACTTCGCCAAGGAAGGCGAGGCGACAGAAGAGGAAGTCGATGCGCAATACGACCTGACAATAAAATTGGTTGACGAACTCGAGTTCCGCAACATGCTTCACGAAGAGGCCGACTCGATGAGCTGCGTGCTGAAGATCAACGCGGGCGCGGGCGGCACCGAGTCGCAGGACTGGGCGGAGATGCTCATGCGAATGTATATGCGCTACGCCGAAGCCCACAACTACAAGGTCCGCGTCAGCAACATCCTCGACGGCGACGACGCCGGCATCAAGTCGGTGACTATGGAGATCGACGGCGACTACGCCTACGGCTACCTCAAAGGCGAGAACGGAGTGCACCGCCTCGTGCGCGTCTCCCCGTTCAACGCGCAAGGCAAACGCATGACCTCGTTCAGCTCCGTGTTCGTGACGCCGCTCATCGACGACACAATCGAAGTCGTCATCGAGCAGTCGCGACTCTCGTGGGACACCTTCCGCAGCGGCGGCGCGGGCGGACAGAACGTCAACAAGGTGGAGTCGGGCGTCAGACTCCGTTACCAATACAAAGACCCTTACGACGGTCATGAGGAAGAAATCCTCATCGAAAATACCGAGTCGCGCGACCAGCCGAAAAACAAGGAGAACGCCCTCCGCCTCCTGAAATCGCAGCTGTACGACAAGGAGCTGCAACATCGCATGGAGGAGAAAAACAAAATCGAGGCGAACAAGAAAAAGATAGAATGGGGTTCGCAGATACGCTCTTACGTCTTCGACGACCGCCGCGTCAAAGACCACCGCACCAACTACCAGACCAGCAACGTGCAGGGTGTCATGGACGGAAAAATTGACGAGTTCATCAAGGCCTACCTGATGGAATTTGGACAAAAATAAATGTTGAATAAAAAAAGGTAGAGAACCGCGTAGCGGTTCCATATCCGTGGAATCATAAAAGTTGATTATTGTTTAATTTAATATTTGAAATATGGTTACATTCATTATTGCATTGATTGCATTGATTTTAGGTTACATTTTCTACGGAAGGTGTATCGGAAGGTTGTTTGATGTTGACCCGAAACGGCCGACCCCCGTCATGACAAAGGCCGACGGCATGGATTATGTGCCGATGCCGACATGGAAGGTGTTCATGATCCAGTTCCTCAACATAGCTGGTCTCGGCCCGGTCTTCGGTGCCATCATGGGGGCGCAGTTCGGCACTGCATCGTATCTGTGGATTGTCTTTGGTACGATTTTCGCCGGTGCGGTCCACGATTTCTCTTCAGGAATGATGTCAATAAGAAGAGGCGGCGAGAGCCTTCCGCAGCTCATCGGCCGTTATCTCGGGAAGAAAGTCAATGGCATCATGTTGATTTTCACGCTGATTCTCCTCATCCTTGCAGGGACGGTCTTCGTGTCGCAGCCTGCGCAAATCATCGTCGGCACATTTGAGGGACAGGCCGCTTACGAGAAGATTGCCAACGACACTATCGTTGACGAAAGCACCCGTATCAACCAGCTGACCGACTACGATGTCAGGGTTGTTGAGACCCAGGATTCGGACGCCGGGCAGGTGACGGTATCGAGCGACAAGCCCGACCACGTCCCATTCTACAAGAACATCTATTTCTGGATTATCCTGATATTCGCATATTATCTCGCCGCGACGCTGTTCCCGATCAACACGATTATCGGAAGGATTTATCCTGTTTTCGCCATCGCCCTGCTGTTCATGGCGATAAGCCTCATGGTGGTGCTTGTCGTGCAATGGCCTGACCTTCCGGAGATATGGAATGGCTTCGGGACGAAGTTCGACCCGGCGCCTATCTTCCCGATGATGTTTGTGTCAATCGCCTGCGGTGCCATCAGCGGTTTCCATGCGACACAGTCGCCGATGATGGCGAGATGCCTGAAGAACGAGAAGCACGCACGTCCGGTGTTCTACGGCGCGATGGTGGCCGAAGGCATCGTGGCGCTCATCTGGGCTGTCGCCGCGACCTCATTCTTCCAGGAACACGGCCCGACCTACACCACCGTCGTCAACGGCGTGCCGCAGGAGGTGGGCTATGGCGCCGGAGCTATCGTCAATTTCATCTGTCACAGCTGGCTCGGCAGACTCGGCGGTGTCCTCGCCGTCCTCGGCGTCGTGTTCGCGCCTATTTCTTCCGGCGACACGGCGTTGCGTGCGGCACGTCTGATTGTCGCCGACGCCTTGCATGTCGAACAGAAAAACTTCAAGAACCGTATGCTCATCAGCATGATCATTTTTGCGGTATGCGCTGGCTTCCTGATGTTTATGATGAACGACCCCGCCAACTTCGGCGTGATATGGCGTTACTTCGCATGGAGCAACCAGGTGATGGCGGCTATTACCTTGTGGGCGATCACCGTCTATCTTACAACGAAACGCAAGAATTATTTTGTCACCCTCATCCCGGCGATGTTCATGTCGGTGGTCACGATGATGTTTATCCTCGAAGCACCTTCGGGCGCATACGTCGCAGGCAAAGGCATAGCCCCCGGATTGGCGTTGACAATAGCGATTCTTGTCACAACAGGATTCGCCGCCGCTTTCTACCTGTGGAAAACCGGTAAAATCGACGTCGGCCCGAAGATTGAAGACCTCCCGAAATTGAAGACTCCCAAGACTGAGGACAAATAGATGATTATCAACGACGCGACCCGTCTTTTTATTGAAACTCATATTCACGATGACATACGCCAGCTGGCATTGAAAAAAATACCGGCTGGCGTTGATAAATTATTGGCGCTCAGTCAGATAGAGGCACGACAAATACTGTCGAAGAAAGTGCCGTCGTGGGCGGAAAACCAGAATTTGATATTTCCCAAACACCTTTCTATTGAACAATGTTCCTCCGAACTGACCGCAAAATACAAAACAACAATCGTTGAAAAAATCATTTCTGCCAAAGAGACGCACTGCGACGCGCCTCTACAACCAGACACCGACGGTTTGCATTCCACGTTCATTGACCTCACAGGCGGTCTCGGCATTGATTCATATTTCCTTTCGGAAAATTTTCAGAATGCGTATTATGTTGAAAACCAAAAGCATTTGTGCGAATTGGCTGAAAATAATTTTTACGTTTTAGGTAGAAAAATAAATGTCATAAACAGTGATGCCGAATCATTTCTGGAAAAATATTCGTGCAATTCGTGTGATTCGTGGTCAAAAAAACAGGAACTCCATTCGTGCAATTCGTGTGATTCGTGGTGTCTTATTTTCGTTGACCCCGCCCGTCGCGACGCCTTCAACCGCAAGATGGTCTCGCTCCGCGACTGTAGCCCCGATGTGGTGGAACTGCAACAAAAAATGCTTGAGGTCGCGGAACACGTCTTGATAAAAGCCTCACCTATGCTCGACATTTCATTGATTTGCAATGAATTGAAAAATATCAAAGAGATTCATGTCGTTTCGGTGAAAAACGAATGCAAGGAGATTCTGATTATGCTCGAACGTGGTTTTTCGGGCAGGATTAAAATTGTTTGCGTGAATTTGAGACAAGATGAACAGAATCGACAGGATGAGTTTTGCTGTTTTGATGATGACGAGAAAAACGCCGTTCCGGTTTTCGCCGACACGATAAAGAAATATCTCTATGAACCAAATTCATCGTTGATGAAAGCCGGCGTCTTTAAACTCGTTTCACAATATTATAAAATAGATAAGTTACACATAAACAGTCATTTATACACTTCCGACAACCCGATTTCTGATTTCCCGGGACGCGTTTTTGAAATTGTCGGTTTTGCGCCTTTCAACAAAAAAGTCAGGAAAGATTTGCTACAAGATGTAAACGAAGCCTCCGTTGCCACCCGCAACTTCCCGATGAGCGCCAACGATCTGAGAAAGAACCTCGGTCTTCGTGAAAACGATGAGAATTTCGTTTTCGGCACGACACTGACAGGAGAAAAGAGAATTGTGATATTGTGTAAAAGAATATAGAGATTTTCAAAATTAATTTTTCAGAAAAATCTCACATTATCCAAAAAATATGTAATTTTGCAGACGAAAAGGTGGACAAACAGCCACCTTTAAATCAATATTTTGAATTATGCGATACTTAACATTAGAAAAGGCTATTGAGGCATGGCGGGAGATTCAGCCTTTGTCGGAAGATGACAGAGCACGTCTGAGTCGTAGATTTACGGTAGATTTCAATTACAACTCAAACCATATCGAGGGTAACACCTTGACATACGGTCAAACGGAGATACTTTTGCTGTTTGGTAAGGTTATTGGCGAGGCTGATGCAAAAGATGTACAGGACATGACAGCGAGCAATGTAAGTCTTAAAATGATGAAAGAGGAAGCGTTAGTGAAAGAAATGCCTCTTACTCAAAATTTTATCAGAACGTTGCACCGTACATTGTTAAGAGAAGATTATACCGTTCATAGGAATCTTCCTGGGGGTATGACAACGAGTTATACCATTCATGCCGGACAATATAAAACACGCCCCAACAGTGTCATAACGCGTTACGGAGACAGATTCGATTACGCCTCGCCTGAAGAGACGCCATCTTTGATGACAGATTTGGTTGATTGGTATAACAAAGCCGAATCCGAGGGAAAACTGTCACCCACGGAATTGGCGACACTGTTCCATTACCGTTATATCCGAATCCACCCCTTTGAAGACGGAAACGGACGCATTGCACGGCTTTTGGTCAATTATATCCTCACCAAACACGATTATCCGATGATAGTTGTCCGCAGCAGGTTGAAAAGCCAATATCTTGAAGCATTGCATCAAACCGATTTGGTTGTTGGCAATGAGCCATACAAAGGTGCACATGCATCATTGACAGCCATCAAGCCTTTTGTACAATATTTCAAAGGATTGATAGCCAATGAGATATACAATAATGTGTGCTTCTTGACAGAACATGATGAAAATTTGTGGTGGTATGACGGCGAGCGAATTGAATTCCGTTCGCCGAATTACAGCAAACTATTAAATCTGATGATGACGGAGCCTGTGCTTACTTTGGAACAAATGCAAAAAGAGATAGGCATCAACATGTCGGCAGTGAAGAAGTTAGTTGCTCAATTGATTGAAAACAAATACATCGAACGTGGTTCGGCGGAAGGCTCCTGGCGCGTTTTTATAACTCCAAGTTGTGTCTAATTAGCGTGTTGTGGTTAATCCCTCACCCTTCGCATTATGAATTTCGTGGTGAACCGTGTGCCGTCTTCGCGTTGGCGCAGCCCGTTCCATACCATTTCATAGCTGTCGCATTTTTCGATGTCCCACCATTCGTAGTACATCTCGCCGCCTTCTTCCTGAATCCAGCGGCTCACCAGCCAGTCGCCGTCAACATTGTATTCGTTGAAGGGGTTTTCGCTCGGAATCCATTCGCCGTTTTCCATGACGTAATATGTGTAAGTGCTGTCGGCTCTGTATTCCCAGCGGTGGTCAATGCTGCCGTATGTGGTGTCGCCCTCGATGTCCACGCCTTCCCAAAGGCCGACGATGCTGTCAGTATAGTCAATGTGAATCTTTTTGAAAACCTCGGTTCTTTTGTTGGTGTATTCAGGATGCTGCAGATATCTGAATCTTGAGACGGAATACGAGTCGTCGTCTATATCGCTGACTGTCTGCTCAACAATGTTATAGTCACTCAATCTTTGAATTGTAATGATGTTGTTTTTGATGGTGAAGTTTTCGTACGTTTTTGAAAGCCAGTCGTTGAATTTCGTGGAAGAAGATGCTGATGTCCCGTCTTCGTAAAAACTTCTTATTTCTCTTTCATTGGTAAGTTCCTCAATACCATTTGAGTATGTGGATTTCCATTTGCCGATGATTTTGTCTTTGATTGTGCTTTCACTTGGCCCATCATATTTCGTACACGATGACAACGCAAAGGCAACACTGAAACCTAATATGACAACGAGAGCAATCTTCTTCATCTTCCTTTAGAATTTTAAATTAATTGCGCAAAAATACAAAAAAAATTTTTAGTTCATCACGTTTTATAAAAAATCATTTTTCAAAAAAATAAAACTAATGTCTCAACTCTTAAAAGTTTTCCATATCTTTGCACCTTAATTAATATAATGAAAATGGCACAGAAACCTTCAATTCCCAAAGGCACTCGCGACTTCCTTCCGGATGTCATGATGCGCCGCAATTATATATTCGACACAATCAAGACTGTTTTCAAACGTTTTGGTTTTCAACCTATTGAGACTCCGTCGATGGAGAATCTCTCCACCCTGATGGGGAAATACGGCGAAGAAGGCGACAAACTCCTGTTCAGAATCCTGAATTCCGGTGACTTCATGTCGGGCGTCGAACAGAACGGCGAACCGCTTCATTCCGAGAAAATAACCAGCAAAATCTGCGAGAAAGGTCTCCGTTATGACCTGACAGTCCCGTTCGCGCGTTTCGTCGTGCAATACCGCGACCAGATTGCGTTCCCGTTCAAACGTTACCAGATGCAACCAGTCTGGCGCGCCGACCGCCCGCAGAAAGGACGTTACCGCGAGTTCTATCAGTGCGACGTCGATATCATCGGCAGCGACTCACTGCTCAATGAAGCGGAACTCGTGCAGATTGTCGATGAAGTGTTCAACAAATTGGGAATCAATGTTGTCCTTAAGATTAACAACCGCAAAGTCCTTGCCGGAATAGCAGAATACATCGGCAAACCCGACGCTCTCGTTGACATCACCGTCGCCATCGACAAACTCGACAAGATCGGCATCGAGGCCGTCAATGCGGAACTCGCCACCAAAGGCCTTGACACAGAGGCGATTGCGAAACTTCAGCCGATTCTCTTCATGACAGGCACAGCCCGCGAGAAGATGTCGCAACTCAAATCATTGATGAACGGAATAGAAGTCGGGACGAAAGGCATCGAGGAACTTGAGACGTTGTTCAACTACTTGGATGTCATGGGATTACGTATCGAATGTGAATTGGATTTGACTCTCGCCCGCGGCTTGAACTACTACACCGGTGCGATTTTCGAGGTCAAGGCGAAAGACGTGGCGATGGGCAGCATCAGCGGCGGCGGACGCTACGACAACCTCACCGGCATCTTCGGCCTCCCGAACGTCTCCGGCGTGGGCATCAGCTTCGGCGCCGACCGCATCTACGACGTCCTCAACGAACTCAACCTCTTCCCGGAGAAAAACGCAGAGAACACCGAAGTCATCTTCCTGAACTTCGGAAAGAACGAAGAGCTTTACTGCCTGCCTTACCTGCAACAGCTTCGCCGTCAAGGTGTTAACGCAGAAATATATCCCGATGCCTCCAAGATTCAGAAACAGATGAAATACGCCGACCAGCGTAACATCCCGGTCGTCGTCATCGCCGGCGAACAGGAAGTCAACGACAAGACTTTCAACGTGAAATGGATGAAAGAAGGCCGACAGGAGACCGTCAAAGCAGATAACTTATTGGAAATCATTAAAAAATAACATACAAAATGAAGATACATTACATCTCGACAGAAACCCTCACATTTGAGGAAGTCAACAGAATCATCAGCGAGAACTATAAACTCGCGCTTTCGGAAGACGCCATCAGCCGCATCCAGAAATGCCGCGACTATCTCGACAAGAAGATGGAGAACCAGTCAACGCCGATTTATGGCGTGACGACAGGTTTCGGCTCGCTCTGCGACCACAATATTTCAAAGGAAGACCTCAGCAAACTCCAGAAGAACCTGGTGATGTCGCACGCCTGCGGCACCGGCGACTACGTCCCTGAGGAGATAATCCGTATCATGCTTCTCCTGAAGATTCAGAACATGTCATACGGCAATTCCGGCGTGCAACTCGTTACAGTTCAGCGTCTTATCGATTTCTTCAACAACGACGTGCTTCCTGTTGTCTATGACCTCGGTTCTCTCGGCGCATCGGGCGACCTCGCACCGTTGGCGAACCTCATGCTTCCGTTGCTCGGCCTCGGTGAGGTTCATTACAAAGGTCAGATTCGTCCGGCGGCTGAAGTCTGCAAGGAGTTCGGCTGGGAGCCGATCACGCTTCAGTCGAAGGAAGGCCTCGCTTTGCTCAACGGCACGCAGTTCATGTGTTCGTATGGCACCTACGTCCTGCTCAAGGCATTCCGTCTTCAGTATCTCGCCGACATGATCGGAGCCGTGTCATTGGACGCCTTCGACGGCAGGATTGAGCCGTTCTACGACCAGATTCATCAGATCCGTCATCACAGAGGGCAGATCCTCACTGCCGAGCGTTACCGTAACTTCCTGAAAGGCAGCGAGATGATCTCAAGAGAGAAGAAACACGTCCAGGATCCGTATTCGTTCCGTTGCATCCCGCAGGTTCACGGCGCGTCAAAAGACGCCATCGCCTACGTGACACAGATCCTCGGTGAAGAGATAAACGCCGTCACCGACAACCCGACAGTATTTCCGGATGAAGACCTCGTCATCTCGGCCGGCAACTTCCACGGACAGCCGCTCGCTTTGAGCCTCGACTTCTTGGCTATTGCCATGGCGGAACTCGGAAATATCTCAGAGAGAAGGACTTACCAGCTTATCGCCGGCAAACGCGGTCTCCCTTCATTCTTAGTCGCCGAGCCAGGCTTGAACTCAGGCTTCATGATTCCGCAGTATGCCGCAGCCGCCATCGTCAGCCAGAACAAACAGCTCTGCACGCCGGCATCAGTCGATAGCATCGAGTCGTCGCAGGGTCAGGAAGACCACGTGAGCATGGGCGGAAACGCTGCCACAAAAGCGTTGCGCGTGGCGAACAACCTTGAGCGCATTCTCGCAATCGAGCTGTTCAACGCGGCGCAGGCACTCGACTTCCGCCGCCCGGTAAAGTCATCGGAATTCATCGAGAACTTCGTCGCCGAATACCGCAAACACGTTGAGTTCGTGAAGGTTGACAAGGTGATGTACACCGAAATCGCCAAGTCTGTTGATTTCTTGAAGAATTACAATTTGGGCGACAGGATTTTTGAAAAATAATTATTGAAAGGAGATTGCCTGACCGCAAAAAGCCGGGCAATCTCATAATGACAAAATACCATGGAAGAATTACAATACGAAAATAACGAACAGTTCATGAATCCGCAGCCGCAAAGACCGACGGGATTGTCGATTTTCTGCGTGCTGTCGTTCATAGGCGGGGCATGGAACGCATTACAGAATTTTGTTTTGTTTGCAGCATACGACGGAGTCAAAAAAATGTTGAACGACGAGGATATATTAGAGTCATATTCCAAAATACTTGGAGATCAAGCAGATACGATGGTTGGTATGTATGAGTCGTTGTTCTCGGTTGACAGAATTTACTTCATTCTTCAGGCTTTGCTTAGCATAGGCTCGTTCATCGGTGTGCTTTACATGTGGAAGTTGCAGAAAAAAGGTTTCCACATCTATACGATAGCTCAGATTTTGATGTTGATCGTCTCTGCAATATTATTCTACGGCATTGTCGGGACAAAACCGTGGGGCGATGTCCTCTGGACTGTGTTCTTCGTATTATGGTATCTGCCATTCTATAAAAAAGTGATGAAATAATGGAAAATAAAGAGAAAGAAACAAGTATTTTTGTTGAGCGTCAACGAGTTACATTAGGGATAAAACTCGTCGGCACGTTCGCTATCGTGTATTATTGCTTGTTCTTTCTCTTTATGGTTTTTCTCGGAATTTCCTATAAGTCAGTCTATGACCCGGCATATCTCGACGAGACGGTCAACGGACAGAACGAAACTGCCGTTTTAATCTCGTATATCATCAACACGGCTCTTCTCGGACTTATTATCACGAGCCTCATCATGATGTTCAAGAAAGGACGTTACGGGAAGTCCATATTTCTGATCTGCACGGTCCTTCTTATTGCTTTTCAAATAATTACAACAGACCCGCCGGCGTGGAGCAGTTATGTTATCGAGGCTTTGCTGGCTCTGATAATGGCGCCTTTGAAAGTTGTCAGGAAATTCAATGAGAGAATTGTTGAAGAAACCCAGAAAATCAACAATATCAAAAAGGAGAAATAAAATCATCACTTTCTAACTTTACAAACTTTAAAACTTTCTAACTCTATGAACCACATAACTTTAACCGGAGAACTTGGAAGCGGCAAAAGCACCGTGGCCAATTTCCTGATAGGCAGGATTCCGTTCAGAATCGTTTCCGCAGGATTGCTGTTCAGGCAGCTGGCGGCCGAGCACAACATGTCGGCGAAGGAATTCAACGAGTTTATCGAAAACAACCCGAAGTACGACAATTACGTTGACGACACCATCGCCGCGCTTGGAAAAATCGACGAGAAAATCATCTTCGATTCCCGGATGGCATGGCATTTCGTGCCTGACTCATTTAAAATATATCTTTATGTCGATGTCAATGTCGCCACCGACCGCATCTTCAACGACACCGGACGCGTGAGCGAGTCGTATTCCGACAAGGCGACGGCACGACGGGAAATCATCGACAGGAGAAAAAGCGAGATTCTGCGTTACAAGACTTTCTACGGCTGCGACATTAGCGACTACAACAATTTCGACCTCGTCGTTGACACGAGTTTTGCGACAAAAGACGAGATTAACGAATTGGTTCTCAAATGTTTCAATGACTTTGAGGAGGGAAGGAATTACTCGAAGGTTTGGCTTGCACCTCAGTCGATAAAGATGGTGTGCGACTCGTGTGGCTGTGCATGTGAACCTGTCGAAATCATCAAAAAAGACGGTCTGTTCCTGATGAATAAAGGCGCGGCGAAAGTCAGGAAAGCCCTTGAGGAAGGCAGAAACCTCATAGCGATAGACAAAGTTATTCAACAATAAAAAAATTAATCATGAAAAAGCTGTCATTAATTCTTGCAGTCGTATTCCTCTCGTTTGGATTGAATGCTCAAAACAAGTCGGAGAAACTGAAAGTCATTGATACTGACACCATTATTGAGAAAACCAGACAACGTGGTTATTTCCAGAAAGCGTATGTTGACCCGGGCGACCCACGTTTTATGATGACCAACACCGACAACACATTCCAGTTTGGCATAGGCGGTATCATCCATGCGACATCATTTTTTGAATTCGACGGAGCCACTCTGAACAAGGATTTCATAACATGGCACATTCCAGTTCCTACGGCAAACACGACACATTTCGGTCTGGATATGGGTGGTACGCGTCTTATCGCAAAGGGTGTCACAAAAACCAAAAAACATGAGATTGTTGCCGTGCTTGAACTCAATGTCTTCACGGGTTCAAACGCCGTCAACATTCGTAACGCATACGTCTCATACGCCGGTTTCACGATAGGAAGAACATACAGTTTCTTCACCGACTTGGATGCTGGTCCGTTGACGGTTGATAACCAGGGGCCTAACACCCAGATCAGCAACAGACATCCGCTTATTGGATATAGAGGTGGTATCGGCAAAAAAATTTATTGGGGCGCCGCTGTCGAGAACCCTGATTTGAAAATGAGCAATTATGACTCAATCAATGTTGATTTTCAGAGAGTTCCTGATGTCGCCGCCTTTGCGCAGTTTCATTGGAAACGCGGACACGTCCAGCTGTCGCAGCTTTTCCGATGCTTAAGCTATTTATCACTTAACACAGGTGCGCCAGTATTAAATAGTTACAGCGACTACGAAAAGAATTTCGTTTTCGGCTACGGCACCGCTTTGAGCGGCAAGGTTTACATGACAAAGAAATTTTTCTTCACCTATCAGCTCGTCTTGGGGCGCGGCATTTCAAGTTATATCCAGGAACTTGCCGAGGCCAAACTTGACCTCGTTACGTGCATGGGTTCAAAGGAGATGAAGCCTTTGACTACATACGGCGGATATCTGGCTTTCCAGTATGAGTTCACGCCTACTGTGACGGCTTCCATGACGTTTGGGTCTGTCGCGATAAACCGCTACAGCGATGAGAATTATTTTGATGTGAACATCGACAATTACAAGTCGTCGTATTATTTGGCAGTCAGTGCTTTCAAGGAGATTTTCGAGCATGGTCTGTTCGGGATAGAATATCTCTGGGGCGAGCGCAAGAACGTCGATGAGTTTGACTGCGTGGCGAAAGGTCGCTCAAACAGAATCGATCTGATGATGAAATATACGTTTTAGTTG
The DNA here is from genome assembly GCA_030537295.1 of Bacteroidia bacterium. Lineage (GTDB taxonomy): Bacteria > Bacteroidota > Bacteroidia > Bacteroidales > F082 > Limimorpha. Next base: position 3,363 of record JAUNNU010000040.1, on the reverse strand, counting down.
AAATAGGATTTTTTCTCGTGAAAACTCCATCGTACTAAATATATGATGGGGTTTTTGTTGTTATTTGGTTGTGTTCTTGTTGTGAAATCAATAATTTAATAATAAGATAAAATGAGTTTTGAAGGCAATAAAATTTTTCGTTGACAATGACGGTTATTCACCGAATTTATGTATTTTTGCCGGAAATTTTAACAACAATATTATGTAGAACAAACGACATATTGACATATAAATAGCGGTTCGAAGCTATTCTTGATACTCAAATTACCACAATTGTCCGAGAGGGCACACCTTCAAGAATAAGTTTCCAGTTCGCCATCTTCGCATGGCGTGGAATGACTTGTTAGAAGGTGTGGGTGTGGTAGCCCAGAGTATCAGGCAAGATTTACTTCCACGCCTTTTTTATGTCGTGTCGTGAAAATGGCAGGCAAAGTGAAGAACAGCGGCGGTTTGCATATCGGGTGTCTTGTGAAATCGGTCTTCGACGCGAGTGGGATGACCGTGTCGGAGTTCGCGCGGCGGATAAACTGCGAGCGCACCAATGTCTATAAGATTTTCGACCGCCGCACCATAGATGTAGAGCTGCTTGTGAAGATTTCCGAAATCCTGAACCATAATTTCCTCGCCGATGTCATTGAACACCACGGTCTTGATTCAAAGTCCATCACCAAATTAAGTCTGAATATCACTTTTGACGACCTTACGGAAGAGAACATCGCGGTTTTGTCGAAAGCCGTTGAATCGTTGAAAGGCTCGCATAAAAACCGTTGAAAAATTATCACGTTTTTGTGAATTGTAATCACGGTTGGAATACAGGTTGTTTTTGGGGATGTTGTAAATTTGCGGTTGGAAAATATAACATTCATTTTAAAAAATAAACATTCAAAAACTTAAAAATGAAAGAAGAAAACAAAAAGGAAGAAATTCAATCAAGGAGAGAATTCTTCAAGAACGCAGCAAAAAAAGGATTGCCAATAGTGGCGGCTGTTGCATTGGCTGGAATGCCGGTGATTTCAAAAGCTGAAGTTGAACCTATGGGATGTACGGGTACGTGTTATGGAGCTTGTGTTGGTAGTTGTTATGGATGTAAATATACGTGTGATGGAACTTGTAAGAATGGTTGCGAGGGATGTAGATCTTCGTGCCTTGGAACTTGTAAGAATGGTTGCGAGGGATGTCGCTATAGTTGCTCATCTTCCAGTCACTAAATTATGCTATATTGAGTGATTAAAAATTTATATACGGCATTTCTTAATATTCTATTAAAACAAGACAATGCAATTGAAAGACAAAGAATTAAAATCAAGACGAGAATTTTTCAAGGAGGCAGCCAAAAAAACACTGCCAATATTGGGTTATGTCATATTTGCCACGTTGCCAATTGCTTCCAGTGCGAAAAATTTATCATCTAATGATTGCACAGCGGGAACTTGTTTTGGACAATGTATATGGAACTGTCTTCATGGTTGTGACACAATTTGCACAGGATCTTGTAGAGAAAATTGTCTTGGTAATTGTAAGGAATCTTGCAATTACACTTGTACGGGAACTTGTATGGGAACTTGCGGAAATGGCTGTCAAGCGTCTTGTTCAGGGAATTGTAGTGGCTCTTGTTCAGGCTCGTCGGTGCAAACATGCAAAGATTGTGCCAGCTCGTGTTCTTCTTCATGTAAAGGTGGGTGTAGTACGTCTTGTAAAGATGGTTGTAAAAGTACATGCGATTCTACATGTAAAGGAAGTTGTGACTCCGGATGCAGTACAGGTTGCTATAAAGGATGCAAGGGTACTTGCGACAGCGGTTGCTCTGGTTCTTGTTACACTGGTTGCAAAGAATCCTGTGACAATGGTTGCAAGGGAACTTGTGAAGGTTATTGTTCTGGTTCGTGTTCTGGTTCGTGTCAAAGTGGCTGTTATAACACGTGCTTCAATAGTTGTATGGGATCTTGCCTTTATGGTTGCGGATGGGGCTGCTCAAACTTTTTCTATTATTAGCAACAATTTTTCATTTTTTTACAAAGGAACAAGTGAAATACGAACTTAAAAACGAGGGTGTCCTCATTATCAGTGAAAAATAAAATGAATAATAATCAAAGATTTAATGTGTCAGAAGAACTTTCTGTTTTTCATAAAGACAGTTTGCGTAAAAATAATAGTCAGAGAATGGTGACGTTAAATATTTTGCTTCTATCCATCATGTTCTTATTTTCAAGTTGTACGGATAAAGATAAAAATGAAAAAGTCATCTCACTCCCAGAAGTGGAAACAGGGGAAAGTACTGTGTTTGTTGCAAGCGCATCTGTTACGTGCGAAGGAATTGTTACAAGTGATGGGGGATCAAACGTTTGTGAGAGAGGTATTTGTTATGTCATTGGTGATGGAGTTCCAACGTTATCTGATAAAATAGTGTCTGGAGGCAGTGGGCAAGGAGCATACACCTGTTCATTTGACCTTTCGGAAGATGGAGAATACAGCTATCGTGCATACGCAACAAACGAAGTGGGAACATCATTCGGTGGTGTAAAAACCTTTTCCTATTCTTCTTCGCCATCTACATCTGTGAAAGTGAAATTCGGTGACGATGTATGGTATGATGATACTCCGAGTGTTTCTTTAAACCACCACCTTAGTGACTTTCGTATGTCTTTGCGGGATAAAACTGGGGATAAAGACGCAACTTTGTTAATTGACGACGCGTGTTACGGGGTTATAAATGGAAGTATAGTGCCAACCACTGTAATAGTTGCTCGAGCAGCGGGGCAACCTATATACAATATTGAAAGCAATAATTACAATGGACCGACATGCGAGTTTAATTACCCTTATAATGATGAAGATTTTCATAGTTATTTTTTTATTAGTTTATATGCCACAGTTAATCACCAAGTTTGGATTCCCAAAAGTTTTACTATAAATGTTATAGAATTAAATTCAACCCAAAAAATATGTTCAGTTACTGCAAATGCGGTTATGATAAAAAGACTTGACTTAAAGAATCCAGATTATACCGCAAATTACATTAATACTGCGGAAACGAAAACTCTGTCAATAGAAGCCTATAATATTCCAATGGAAATTGAATAAATACCATGAAAGAAAAAGAGGAAATTATATCACGTAGAAATTTTTTTAAAGCATCGGCAATAAGAGTTTTACCATTGTTGACCATACCGTTATTCAGTGGAACCCTTTTTTTGTCATGCAAAAAAAAAGAAGAAGAAAATTATTGTCAAAATAGTTGTGAATTTTCCTGTGATAGTACTTGTTCGGGAGCATGTACTCAATCATGTACGGGAAGTTCGGTAGGAGAAGGGTGTAATAACGGATGTACATCTGGATGTACATCATCTTGTGGAAATAGTTGTA
>JAUNNU010000143.1 GCA_030537295.1 Bacteroidia bacterium | reverse complement strand
AGAAATCAGCCCTTGTTTTTTTGCTCTAAAAAAGTTTTATCGGACACCAATATTTATTTACAAACGAATCAACAACGACTCACCCGAGCCTTTAACTTCAAAATATTTCATTTCAGACGCAAAAAAATCCGTTTCAAGAAAGCCGGAACCCAAACCTTTGGAAATCAGAGTATTTTTGCAGCCTGAAAAAATGGAAAGATGAAAAGAGCAATAATAATTTTGATTGTGGTTTTCGGACTCGACGCGGCGGTGAATGCCCAGGAGAAAATGACGTTCACCCTCGGCGAATGTTTGGAATACGCCTTCGGCAACAGCAACGAACGACAGACAATTCTGCTTTCGAAAAAATCGCAAGAGCTTAACCTGCAACAGGCTAAGCTGCAACGCGTTCCGAGCGTGAGCGCGGGCATCAGCGAGAGTTTCGGCAACAACAAGACAAGCACCGGCCTCAGCGGCAGCGCAAACATCAACGCCTCAATGCCCATTTACCAGGGCGGCGAAATCAACGCGACAATCCAGCAACAACAACTCCAGAACGAACAGGCTGATGCCAGCATTCAGCGATACGACGACAACCTGTCAATTCAGATTCTTCAGGCTTTCCTCACCATTCTCGGCAACAAGGAACTCATTAAATATCAACAGGCTGTGGTGAAAAGCAGCCTCGAGGCGATGAAACAAGGCGAACAGAAATTCAAGGTCGGCTCCATCCTCGAGTCCGACTACCTCTTGCTCGTCGCCCAGCACGCCTCCGACACCAACAACATCATAGACACTCAGATTTCAATAGAAAACAGCCTGCTGAGCCTGAAGTCGCTGATGTCGATGGACCCGCTCGAACAGTTAGACATCGTCTATCCCGACACGACAGTCCTCGACAAACTCGCTCAGCTCCCGACAATACAAGAGGCCATCGACGCTTCAGCGGATTACTCCCCGTCGTTGAAAATCAGCCAGTATGACATCAAAATCGCGAAGAAAAGCCTCAAAATAGCGAAAGCCGGCTACTATCCTTCCGTCAACCTCAGCGCCGGCGTCAGCACCGGACATTTCAATTTCGACGCATTCGGCGAACAGCTCAGCGACCGCCTCAGCGAGAACGTCGGCATCTCCGTCAGCATCCCGATTTACAGTCGCGGCAGCACCAAGATACGCGTCAAACAGAATGAGATCTCATTGCGGCAGAGCGAGTTAGACCACGCGCAAAACGTCCTCGACCTGCGCCAGACCGTCGCGCAGGCCTATCACGACGTCGTCTCGGCATATAATTCTTACAATGTCACGAAGATGACGAAAGACGCGTATCTGAAGTCATTCGAGGCTTACAATGCGCAGTTTTCGTACGGTTCCATCACCGCCGTGGAGCTCCTCCAGCAGCAGAACAACTATCTCAATGCCCTGAACAAATACATCCAAAGCAAATATTCATTCATCTTGCAGCGAAAGATGCTCGATGTTTATATGGGCAACGGCATTTATTAGAGGATAGACGATAGGAGAACCGCGTCAGCGATTCCACATCCATAGAAATCCATAGAAAATTAAAAATAAAAAATGAAAAACAAACGCAGAGTCATTATTTGGAGCACAGTCGGTGCCATCGTCGTCGCCTTCATATTAATAAAAGTGTTCGCGAAGAGCGATGAAGAGTTGGTGATGCGCACGCATGTCGTGGGCGAATACACCGTCGAGAACACAGTGACGGCGACGGGTACCATCGAGCCGTTGGAGGAGGTCGAGGTAGGGACGCAGGTCTCCGGCGAAATATCGAAAATCTACGTCGATTACAACAGCGTCGTGAAGAAAGGCCAGATGCTCGCCGAGCTCGACAAGTCGAATCTCTTGGAAAACGTCCGACAGGCCGAGGCGTCAGTGAGAAGCGCCGAGAGCGAGTTGAATTACGCACAGACGAGTTTTGAAAGGACGGAGCAGCTCTATCAGGCGAAAGCCGCCACGCAGATAGCATACGACGAGGCTCGAAACAGCCTCGTGAAAGCCGAGACATCGCTGCTCAACGCGAAATCGAATCTCGACAAGTCGAAGGTGAACCTCGGTTACGCCGAGATCTATTCGCCTATCGACGGCGTCATCCTGTCGAGAGAGGTCGAGGTCGGGCAAACCGTCGCCGCGTCGTACAGCACCCCCACCCTTTTCAAAATCGCCAAAGACCTCACGAAGATGAAGGTCGAGGCCGACGTTGACGAGGCCGACATCGGAGTGGTGAAGGAAGGCCAGAAAGTCACGTTCACCGTTGACGCATACATCGACGACATCTTCACCGGCACGGTCGAGCAGATCAGGCTTGAGCCGACCACGACAAACAACGTCGTCACATACACCGTCATCATCACGGCTAACAACGACGAACTGAAACTGTTCCCCGGCATGACAGCTTCGGTTACGATCGTCACCGAAGAGCAGACCGGACTCGCAATTCCTTCAGAGGCGATGAGTTTCACGCCTTCGGAAAGGATTTTGAAAGAGTTCAAAGGCGAGTTTTTGGATAAGAGAGAAGAGATGAAGGATAGGAGACCTGACCGGCCGAAGATGGGCGGGCCGAGGCCTGAAGGTATGCCGAATTTCAAGCCTGGAGAGATGCCTGACGAACCTTTCGGCGGACCGAACATGCAGGGCGGCGAGCGTCCGCAGATGGTTTGGGTGCTTGAAAACGGCATCATTGTCCCGCATCCGATAAAGACAGGCATGAGCGACGGCGTTTACAGGATTGTCGAGAGAGGCGTCGCCGCCGGCGATTCGGTGGTGCTGTCGGCGAGCTATCAGGTCAAGACGAAGGAGCAGAAGATGGGCAGCAACCCGTTCATGCCAGGCCCTCCGGGCATGAAGAACCAGCAGCAGAACAAAGGCAACGGAAGAAGCTCGGGAGCGGGAATGAGATAGAAGTTCCGATATTTACAACGCATTCACATGGAAAACCCGATAATCAAAATAGACAACATACGCCGTGTTTTCAAGGTCGGAGACATGGAGGTTCACGCCCTGAAAGGAGTCTCGTTCGAGATTCACAGAGGCGAGTTCGTGAGCATCATGGGGTCGAGCGGCAGCGGCAAGTCAACGCTGCTCAACATCTTAGGTTGCTTAGACAGACCGACGGCGGGAGAATATTACATCGACGGTCTGCCGGCGAGCCGGCGCAGCAAAGACGAGCTTGCCGACATCAGAAACCGCAAGATCGGCTTCGTGTTTCAGTCGTACAACCTGCTTCCGCGGACGTCGGCGTTGGAGAACGTCGAGCTTCCACTGCTCTACAACCCTGCGGTCTCGGCGCGAGAGCGGCACGAGAGGGCGAAGGACGCGCTTGAGATGGTAGGCCTCACCGACAGGATGGACCACACCCCGAACCAGCTCTCCGGCGGCCAGCAGCAACGCGTCGCGATAGCCCGCGCCATCGTCAACGACCCGGTGATAATATTGGCAGACGAGGCGACAGGCAACCTCGACACAAGGACGTCGTTCGAGATAATGTCGCTTTTCCAGGAGCTGAACGCCAAAGGCAAGACAATAGCGTTCGTGACGCACGAGAGCGACATCGCCACCTTCACGAGCCGAACCATCATGCTGCGCGACGGACACGTCATCAGCGACAATGCGGTGAATACGCAATCGGCACAAAAGGCACTGGAGGAGTTGCCGGAAGACAGGGATGAATGAATTTGGAGAGAATTTAAAAAAATGAAAAAATAATGTAACATTTTGCATTTTTTTGTACTATAGGGCAAAAAGAAATTAAAAATGAATATTTGGAATTTATTCAGGATTGCTTATAAGGCTTTGATGCGCAACAAGATGCGTGCGATGTTGACGATGTTGGGCATTGTCATCGGCATCGCTTCCGTAATCACGATGGTCGGTGTGGGCGAGAGTTCGCAGGCGAGCATCAACAATCAGGTCAGCTCGATGGGCACCAACCTCATCATGGTGATGCGTGCGAGGATGCGCGAGCGCGGTGTCTCGACAGGGCGCGACAATGTGCAGTCGCTGAAGGTGTCGGACGTGGAGCTTATCGCGAACAACGCCGAGCACATCTCCGCGGCGAGTCCGGTGTTCAATGCGAGCGGACAGATCATCAACGGCAACTACAACTGGTCGGGAAGCATCATGGGCGGCAACACGGAGCTGATGGGAATCAGGAAGTTCGAGCTTGCGACGGGGTCCAATTTCACCGATGAGGACATCAAGAAATATGCGAAAGTGGCGGTCATCGGCCAGACCATCGTGGAGGAGCTTTTCGACGAGGGCGTTGACCCGATCGGCAGGACGATAAGGGTGAGGAACATGCCCGTGAAGGTCGTCGGGACGCTGAAGCCGAAAGGCGAGAACCAGATGGGCGAAGACCAGGACGACGTGCTGCTGATGCCATACACGACGGTGCAGAAAAGGATGCTCGGCATCGACTATGTCCACATGATCATGGCATCGGCGTCATCGGAGGACGTCGCCGACAAGGCGGTCGAAGAGATCGAGACACTCCTCCGCGGGGCGCACAAGATAAAAGACGGCAGCGTTGACGACTTCGAGGTGCGCACACAGGCCGAGATGCTTGAGATGATGACATCGATATCAGGCCTCATGACGACACTGCTCACCGCAATAGCGGCAATCTCGCTGATAGTCGGCGGAATCGGCATCATGAACATCATGTACGTCACCGTGACGGAAAGGACAAAGGAAATCGGACTGCGCATGTCAATAGGCGCCCACAACAGAAGCATACTGATGCAGTTCCTCTGCGAGAGCGTGATACTCAGCATCATAGGCGGGATAATAGGAATCCTGCTTGGCATACTAATTTCATACATATTGTCGTTAGTGCAAGGCTGGCCTTTCCTCGTGAGCAGCACCGCGATAATACTGTCGTTCGTGGTCTGCGCCGCCACCGGGATATTCTTCGGATGGTATCCGGCGAAGAAAGCCGCATCACTCGACCCGATAAACGCATTGAGATACGAATGACCGTTGAAAGTCTAAAGTTCAGAGAGTGGAGGTTTTTTAGAGTGGAGTTTGGAAAGTTGA
>JAUNNU010000039.1:18295-22858 GCA_030537295.1 Bacteroidia bacterium | reverse complement strand
ACACCGTGTCATAAATAGGATTTGCCACACTGATAATCATAATGCTCCATTTTTTATTCGCGTGCAAAATTATACATTTTCCGTGACATCTGACGATAATTAATGAAAAAATTTTCCACCACGAATTATACGAAGGAACTCACCACGACTTATACGAATTGCACGAATATTTTTATTCCCCTTGCCTCGTGAAAGATTCGCCCTCGACGTAACAAACGTACAGACTGGGCATGCCCCGTCTCTACAGCCCGCGCCAAGTCTCAAACACAAACACGTCTAAAAATTTGTTTTCATTTAGCTGTTCATCAACACATCTTCTCAATCCAAATTTTGCAAACAGCTCAAAATGCACCGCGAAGATTGCGTGAACTCAAAAAACCTTATTCACCCCAATACTCAAACTCGTCAACTTCCTTGAGCAGTTCTTTCACTGCGGCTTCGAGTTGTTCATCGATGCCCTGTGCGAGTTTCTCCGGCGTGTTCTTAACCTTTACATCAGGCTCCAACTGACTGTTTTCCAAGTAGTTGCCTTCCTGCGTACGATAACCGATGACAGGAAGTCCGAAGTAAAGCGAGTTGTCTTGCAACGTCTCCCACGTCACGCTGCTCATCGTTCCCGGGACAGGCATTCCGACGAGCTTGCCCATGCCCTTGTGCTTGTAAACCCACGGCGTCCCGTGCGCATTGCTGTAGTTCGCCTCGCCGATAATCATGATCGATGGCTTGTTGTAACGGCGCGACGGCATCACGCAGGCAACGGTGTCGCGGATGACCTGTTCGAGATATTTCTCACCCGAGAAAAGAATCTCGATGTCCTCGTGCAGACGACCACCGCCGTTGAAACGCGTGTCGATGACGATGCCTTCGCGTCGGTTGTATTTCCCGAGGATGTCAGCATAGACATCGCGATAGCTCGCATCGCCCATGCTCTTGATGTGAACGTAGCCGAGACGACCATCTGACAGACTGTCAACGACTTGCGCATTATGTTTTATCCAGCGTTTGTACAACAAATCATTTTGAGTCCCTCTCGAAATCGGTTTCACCACTTCCTCCCAACGTTCTTTCGACGTAGGGCTGTAAATTGAAACGAGAATCTTCTTGCCGGATTTTTTGTTCAAAAGCGGGAAATAATCCATGCCTTTCGTTATTTCAACACCGTCGATTTTTTCGATTATGTCGCCGGATTTCACTTTTGAAACCTTCTTGTCGAACGGGCCGTATTCAAGAACTTCTTCGATGAGAAGTCCGTCTTTTTCATAACTCCAATCGAAAAGAAGACCGAGTTGCGCAGTCGCATCGCCGTCATTATCAGGACGATAGCCGGAGCCAGAATGAGAAACGTTGAGTTCACCGAGAACCTCACTCAGCAATTCGGCGAAGTCGTAATTGTTGTTTATATGTTCAAGGAACGGATAGAAATCTTCCTTAATCTGTTCAAAATCAGCACTATTATGGTCACGGCGGAAAAGGCGTTTGTTTTCCTGAAGGAAGACATGGTTGTACATATATTCTCGTTCAGCGGCACGGTCGAGTTCCATCGTGGCGTCATATTTAATAGGTGTGGCTTTTCCGCCTTTCGCCTCGATTTTCTGAAGATTGCCACCGCTCAACACATAAATATTGTCGCCTTTCTTGTTCAAAACAAGCTCAGCACCGCCGCCACCGAGTTTCTTCAGAATCTTTGTTGACTTTTCTCGGACGTCGAGTTCCCAAAGGTCGTAGCCTTTCTCGAAGGCACTCATGAAATAAAGTTTGTCGCCGTCTTTTGAGAGGACGGCACCCGAGAGACGTGACGACATCGGAGTGAGGCGAACAACACGCTCATCAAGTCTATCAAATTCAATTTCAATAGGTTTCACCTCGTCCTTCTTATCTTTTTTATCTTTCTTATCATCTTTTTTCTCATCTTTCTTGTCTTTATTCAAAGCCTTCTCCTCTTCTTTCATAAGCTCGTAATCTTCCTTTGAGAGACGGAACTTATCGTAAGCATCCTGATTCATGAAACAGATGAAAGCGTCATTCTGGCTTCCCCACGAAGCGTGTGAGCGCATTCCATAACGATTTGAATAGAAAGTGATTGCGTTGCCGTCCAAGGCCCAGTGCGGGCCGCCGGTGATGTAACCGTCGTTGGTGATGTTATGAATTTTCTTGTCGCCGTCTGCAGAGACGATGCCAACATCGGAATAAGGGTCACGCATGTTTGTGACGAGCGTCAAGGCAAACCATTTTCCGTCGGGAGACCATTGATAGTCAATCTCATAATCAGAATTGCCGTAATGTTGCGTGCCGTCGGTGATCTGGCGTACTTTCTTTGTTTCGAGATTTACGACCTTCAAGATGTTGCGGTTTTCGATGAATGCCACCTCTTTCCCGTCGGGTGAGAACTGCGGGACGGTGCGCTCGATTCCGTCATCACCAAAAAGCGGCTCTTCCTCTATCAAAGTCGCGTATGCAAAGTTAAGGTCTTCCTTGCGAGGCATTTTTGCGATGTAAAGGTTGTAATAACCGTCACGCTCCGAAGTGTAAATCAACGACTTGCCATCAGGAGAGAAGCACGGCTGACCATCGGCCTCGGCGGTGTGAGTGATTTGTTTCGTAGTCTGATATTCATCTGTCGTGACGAAAATCTCGCCGCGTGAGACGAAGGCAATCAGGTCGCCGTCAGGAGTGATTGTGAGTTCAGAAGCACCACCGAATTTACTGCGTTCAACCGTATTTTCCTGATCGTTAATGATCTCAATTTCAACCTTTTGTGGTTCTTCGCCAGTCATCTGCGTATAAATCTCACCTTGATATCCGTAGCAGAGCATCCCATTATTGGCAATGCTCAAGAATCTCACTGGATAAGTCTGGAAATCAGTCACTTGCGCAATCATCGGAAGCGGGACAGGCTTCCCTTTTCCGTTGGTGTCAGCTTCGCCGGTTATTTTCGCGCGCGGGAACGGCATTGTATATACGTTCTGGCTTCTTCCGTCGCGTTCGCTGAGGAAAACGATGTTCTTATGGTCAGGCGTAAAAACCGGGTCGCGGTCTTCGCCGACGTTGGAAGTCAATATCTTATGTGTTTTTTCTTTGGCGTTGTAATAGACGATGTCGCGGGCCACTGACGAGGTCTGGTGTTTACGCCAGATGTTCTCGCCGCCTTTTCTGTCATAATAAAGGAAAGACTCGCCGTCTTCGTCGAATGAAACCGAGCACACCGTGGCGGCTGTCACCTGCTGCGGGCGTCCGCCTTCGACCGACACCTTATATAATTCGGTGAGCCAGCCCGAAGCAAACTGGGCATCGGCGGCGTCTTTTTGGATGTAAGCCGAATAATAGATTTCTGTATCATCAGGCGAGAAAGCGAGCGGAGTCTCGTTGGCCGAGTTTGTCGTGACGCGCTTGGCCACGCCGCCGTTCACAGAAACGGTGTAAATGTCGAAATTGCCGTTGCGGTCGGTGGCGAAGGCAATTGTCTTACCGTCGTGTGACCAGATCGGATAATAATCGTATGAAGCGTTTGTGGTCAGTTGGCGAGCCGTACCGCCTTTAGAATCAACGACATAGACATCACCTTTATAAGCGAATGCGATTTTGTCACCATTGGGGGAGATTGTGTTGTAGCGCATCCACAGAGGTTGCGACAACGCTGTCATTGCATAAAAAACGACAGCAAAGGTCAAAAATAATTTTTTCATTTCAATAAAATTTATTGGTGCAAAGGTAGTGAATTTTACCATATTCAAAAAAAATTTCACAGATCATGTAACATTTTGAAAATTTCTGTACTTTTACATGACTTTAAAATGTAAGGAACATGAAATTAAACTTAAAACGACCGATAGCGTTTTTTGATTTGGAAACGACTGGTTTGAACCAGGTTCACGACAGAATTGTTGAAGTTAGTGTATTGAGAATCAATGTCAACGGTACTGAAGAGCAGCGTACATGGCGTATCAATCCGGGATGTCCGATTCCGCCGGAGACCACAGCGGTTCACGGAATCACCGACGAAGACGTGGCAAAAGAAAAGACTTTCAAGCAGCTTGCGCCGGAGATTTCAAGGTTTTTCGGCAACTGCGACCTCGCCGGATATAACATCTTGAAATTCGACCTGCCGATGTTAGTCGAAGAATTCATCCGCGCAGGAATAAATTTCGACTTGAAAGACCGCCAGCTCATTGACGTGATGAACATCTTCATGAAAATGGAGCCGAGGACGCTGCGTGGCGCATACAGATTTTTCATGCACAAAGACTTCGACAACGCCCACTCGGCCAATGCCGATACCATGGCTACTTACGAGGTACTCATGGCGATGCTCGACAAATACGAAAACGCAGAATATACTGACAATAAAGGCGTTACGACAAAACCGATAGTCAACGATATGAAGGAATTGGCTCAATTCTCATCTCATCACCAGAATGTTGACCTGATGGGGCAGATTGTCTATGACGATGCTGGAAAACCCGTTTTCAAATTCGGGAAACATAAAGACGAGCGCGTGGAGGATGTCTTCAGAAAAGAGCCGCAATACTACGACTGGATCATGAAAAGCGATTTTCCCGCCTACAC
>JAUNNU010000039.1:0-18285 GCA_030537295.1 Bacteroidia bacterium | reverse complement strand
CTTCCCGGAATACACGAAACGTGTGATCACAAAGCTCAGATACCCTGACAGAAACATCTCATTTTAAAGAAGAAGCGCCTTCGCTGGGAACGAAGGCGCTCACTTACTTTGAGAAAATTGAAATGTATAACCAAAACTGAACATAGAACAACACAATTGAATGATTGTTCAGAAGGGAAACACATCTGATAAAAATTTTCATTCATACGTATTTTTTTTGTTTGCATATTTATTTTTTTTCTACTTTTGCAGCCGATTACATCAAACAGGAACAGTATGGAAGAAAAAGACAAGATGAACCGTGAGGAATTGTTTTCAAGACCGGTACGCGCAGGAAAGCGCACTTATTTTTTCGATGTGAAAGCAACGAGAAATGACGAGAAATATATCACAATCACAGAAAGCAAACGCCGCTTCAGCGATGACCAAAGTCATTTCAGCTACGAGAAGCACAAGATTTTCCTTTACAAAGAAGATTTTGAGAAGTTTGCCACAGCGTTGAAGGAAACCTTAAATTACATCGAGACTGGCGAGTATCCAGAAGGTTATTTTGACGAACCGAAGGAGTACGATGACCACAAAGAGCAAAAAGACGAGATTGAAGACTGGTTCGACAGCTTAGACAACAAATAGTACATTTTTTTCATAGTATTTTTGAGTTTCTGGAGTTTGCAACGATTCCAGAAATTCTTTTTTGTGCTGTTCCGACAGTTTTCCCAAAGCCGCAAACAGCATCGGAAGAACTTTTAAAAAGTTGAAAACTTACAAAAAAAATCATGTTGCCGATACAAAATTTTGCATATCTTTGTACGTTTTATTTTTAGGCAAATTTCAAGAAAATGGGAAAGATTATTGCTATAGCAAATCAAAAAGGCGGAGTTGGCAAAACGACCACGTCGATAAACTTGGCTGCGAGCCTTGCAGTGTTGGAACACAAGACGTTACTTATTGACGCCGATCCGCAGGCTAACTCGACTTCAGGAGTGGGTTTCGACCCGAACACTATAGAAAGCAGCATTTACGAATGCATCATCGACGGCCTTGACCCACGCACAATCATAAAAGAGACGGAGACACCGAACCTTTATCTTCTGCCGGCGCACATCGACCTCGTCGGAGCGGAGATTGAAATCATCAACCTGCCGCAGCGCGAACAGATGATGCGCAAGGTCTTAGACCCGATAAAAAACGATTACGACTTCATCATCATCGACTGCTCGCCATCACTCGGACTCATCACCGTCAATGCGCTGACAGCCGCCGACTCGGTGATAATCCCGGTGCAATGCCAGTATTTCGCACTCGAAGGTCTTGGCAAACTATTGAATACCATCAAGATAGTTCAGACAAGATTCAACCACAGCCTTGACATCGAAGGAATTTTGCTGACCATGTTCGACAGCCGCACGAGGATTTCGAAACAGGTCGTCGATGAAGTGAAGACCCATTTCCAATCAATCGTGTTCGACACAATAATCAGCATTAATACGAGACTCAGCGAGGCGCCGAGTTACGGGCAGACCATCATCATGCACGACGCAGCAAGTTCCGGCGCCATCAACCACCTGAACCTCGCAAGAGAAATTTTGAAACGAAACAACCTTGACAATGACAGCAACGAACAACAACAATAAAAAAAGAGGTCTCGGACGCGGTCTCGACGCAATCCTGCAAAGCCCTGACACCGACATCACATCGGCAGACATCTCCGGCAACTATGTGGCGGGCGCGATAGCGGAATTAGACATCGACAAAATAGAGACAAACCCGTTCCAGCCGCGCACCGATTTTGACGAGACGGCGCTGAAGGAACTCTCGGAATCCATTAAGACTCAAGGCGTTATCCAGCCTGTGACGGTTCGCAAGATGGGTTACGACAAATATCAGCTCATCTCCGGCGAACGCCGACTCCGCGCTTCAAAACTCGCAGGGATGAAGAAAATCCCGGTGTTCATCCGCGTCGCCAACGACGAACAGATGCTTGAAATGGCACTTATCGAGAACATCCACCGCGAGAGCCTCAACGCCATCGAAGTGGCCATCTCGTACCAACGACTCGTCGATGAATGCAACCTGACACAAGACCAGCTCAGCGAAAAAGTCGGAAAAGACCGTTCTACTGTCGCCAACTTCCTGAGACTGTTGAAGTTACCAGCTGAAATCCAAATCGCAATACGCGACGGATTCATATCCATGGGACACGCCAGAGCCATTATCTCCGTCGAAGACAAGACACAACAACTGCTGATTCTCAAGAGAATAATCGACGAAAACCTCAATGTGAGACAGGTTGAAAGCATCGTCAGAGGTGTCAACAGCAAGGATGCAAAGAAAATCGTGAAAAACAAAGACGTCGTTCCTGAAAGTTTCAAGAAACACGCAGGCAATCTTTCCAAAGCTCTCAACATGAACGTGAAAGTGAACCGCAACAGCAGAGGAAAAGGCAGCCTTACCATCAGTTTCAAAAACGACCAGGAATTTGACCGTTTGATGGAATACATAAACAAAGGCAATTGATTATGAAGCGTTTGTATGTTCTAATATTGATATTTTTTGTTGGCACATTTAGCTTACAAGCTCAAGATGTGTCAACAAATGAGCATTCAGAACGCACAGAAATCCTGATTAAGAAGCCAAAAGAAAAAAAGGAAAAAGACAAGACAAAAAGGCAGGTCATACCTGAATATCACAATCCGAAGACGGCGACCTGGCTCGCATTGATTCCGGGCGCGGGACAGGCATATAACAGAAAATACTGGAAGATGCCGATAGTCTATGCCGGATTTTTCGCCACCGGATATTTAGGCATCACAAACGGCAACGACTACCGACTTTACCGCGATGCCTACGATTTCAAGACAGGCGTCAATCCCGACGTGAGCGAAAAAGCCAAGGAAATCTCCGAAAAATACACTGGAGAAAACCTTGTAACTCTCCGCGACTATTACCGCCGCAACATGGAATTGAGTTGGATCATCATGGCGGCGTGGTATGCGGTGCAGATAATCGACGCAAGCGTGGACGCACATTTCATGTATTACGAAATCGACGACGACCTGACATTACAGGTTGACCCGAAATGGGAGCCCGGATTCGTTGACTGCGCATACGGATATGGCAATGGGATTGGAACCGCCGGATTAAGTGTGAAATTGAATTTTTAAAAACATGAAGATAGTTATTTTAGGTTATGGAAAAATGGGACACGAGGTGGAGCGGATTGCTCTCTCTCGCGGTCACGAAATTTTGTATCACATTGATACAGAAGAAGGATGGAACGCCAACAAAGAAGCCGTTTCAAAATGCGATGTCGTCATAGAATTCAGCACGCCAGCAACAGTTATCGGAAACATCAACAAATGTTTTGACATCAACATTCCGGTTGTTGTCGGGACGACAGGCTGGTACGATTCGCTTGACGAGATAAGAAAAAGATGCGAAGACGAAGGACACTCATTGTTTTACGCCCCGAACTTCAGCATCGGGATGAATTTCGTTTTCCAACTCAACAAACAAATTGCGAGATTCGCGCAACAATATGATTATCAAGTTGAAATAACGGAGACGCATCATATCCACAAGCTCGACAAGCCAAGCGGCACAGCCGTAAAACTCGCAAACGACGTGATTGCGAACAACAGCGGCTACGAAAACTGGAAACTTGACGAATCAGGAGAAAAGACGTTGAAAGTCAACGCCATCCGTGAAGGCGAGATCTTCGGAATCCACGAGATAGAAGCCTTGTCGGAATGCGACAACATCACGTTGAGGCACGAGGCGTTCAGCAGAAAAGGATTCGCCACCGGTGCCGTCGTCGCAGCCGAGTTCCTGAACGGCAAGAAAGGCGTCTTCACAATGGATGACCTGATGAACTGAAAGTGAAATTACAAGAGAATTTTAAATTAACAACGATAAAAATTTGATAAAATGAATATGATTCTGACAATAATACTCCTCCCACTGATTTTTTCAGTGTTCACGATGACATGTGTCACATTTTTTGAAAAGGCAGGACGCAAACGCATTGAAGCATTCATACCATATTACAACCTGCACGTTCTTGCCAAAATCATCGGGTGGAACAAATGGTGGTGCTATTTGCTTTTGGTCTTCCCTTACATGAATTTCTTCATGATAATGTTGATGTTCATCGAGTTAGCAAAATGTTTCGCAAGATATGACATCGGAGAAATCATTGCGGCGGCACTTTTCCCATACGTTTACTTCCCGATTTTGAGCAGAAAAGACGTCAAATATCACGACCCGAAAACGACAGTCAGGCCGCCAAAGGGCTGGGTTCGCGACTGGCTTGACGCGATTTTGTGGGCTGTGGTCGCCGCATTCATCGTCAGGACTTTCGTTTTCGAAGCCTACAAAATCCCGTCATCAAGTATGGAAGGCACCTTGCTGACCGGCGACCATCTTATGGTAAGCAAAATCGGATACGGACCTCGCATTCCGAACACACCGCTTGCCATCCCGTTCATGCACAACACCTTGCCTTGGTCGAAGACAGCAAAGTCATACATCGAACACCCGCAGATAGGCTATCATCGCCTTCCAGGTTTCACAAAGATAAAACGCAACGACCCGATAGTATTTAATTTCCCGGCAGGAGACACGTTAAGCGAGACTTATCAGAGCAATGTCACTTATTATCAACTTGTTAGAGCTTTCGGGAGAGATCATGTCAACAACAACAAAGTTCAGTTCGGCAACATCATAACCCGTCCGGTTGACAAGCGCGAGAATTATGTCAAACGCCTTATCGGAATGCCGGGCGACAAAGTGCAAATCATCGACGGCGTCGTTTATATTAATGATGAAATCGGCTACCAGCCTGAACACATGCAGCACAATTATTTTGTGAAAATCAACGGGACGGCGATAAATCAGAAAATCCTCGACAAGTTCAGCATCAGCGAGGGCTACAGGACACCCGTCCCGAACGAATTTGTGCTTAACATGAGTGCTTCGACAGCCGAGGAGTTCAAGAAGCAACCTTTCGTGATCGAAGTGACGAAAGCAAACGCTCCGGCGGGAACCGAGGTATCGCAGGAGATCTTCCCGAATGACACACTTCATTTCAGATGGAACGTTGACAATTTCGGGCCTATCATCATTCCACAGGAAGGCGCGACCGTGCAACTCACTACGGAAAACATCGCACTGTACGAACGTTGCATCACGGCTTACGAGCATAACAGCTTGGAAATCAAAGACGGAAAAATCTTCATAAACGGCATAGAGACTAACGAATACACATTCGCCATGGATTATTACTGGATGATGGGCGACAACCGTCATAACTCTCAAGACTCACGTTTCTGGGGTTACGTGCCAGTTGACCACATCATAGGAACGCCTTTATTCGTCTGGTTGTCAAGGGATTTGAAATCAGGAAAGATTCGTTTTGACAGATTTTTTAAATTTCCAAAATAATGAAAAATGGCAGAAAACAAGAATAAATTAAGAGTGCCGGAGCCGGTTTTCAAGGAGACACCCGCTGTCGAATCAAAAGAAAAGAAGAAAAGCAAGGCCAAGACGAAAGCAACCGACACGAAGAAAAGCGTGAAAAAGCCTGCAAACAAAGTAGCGAAACGCAAGAAAGAGTCCGACGGCAGAGCGAGAATCTGCTTCGGCTTGTTTCTCGTTTTGGTCGGGATATTTTTCCTGATAGCTTATCTGCGGCCATATATCGGCCAGGACCAGACCGAAGGAATCGGCAAATTCATCGTTGACATCGGCAAATTCATGAGCGAGGAGATGTTCGGAATCGGGACGGTTTACCTCGTTTTCCTCTGGCTTTATTTCAGCGTCAAGGTGTTATTCAAAAAAATCAACATCGACGGTTGGCTTTTATGGAAATATTCGCTCGTGTTCCTTATATGGATTCCACTCTTTATGGCATTGATTCTCAACACGAACAATCCTGAACATAACATTTACATCGGCAGGTTCGGCGCCACATTGTTCAATATTTATCTTTATCCATACATCGGCCTCGTCGGGGTGATTTTAATCCTGGTCTTCACAGCCTTGATATTCGCAATTTTCACTTTCAACATCAGTTTTGACTTTTTAAAGAGAAAAGAAAATGTTGCTGAAGAGGAAAACGAAGATGAAGAAGAAGATGATGAAGTGAATGATGAACCCGTAAGACAAGAGGCCGTTTATAATGGTAACAAATTGATTAACAATCAAAATGAAGTTGAGTTGGAAGTTGATGACACTTCAGAAGAAGAGCCGGAAGAAGACGAAGAAGATGTTGAAATCACAGTTATCAGGAAGCCGAATTTACAGCAAGTCAACGAGCTTGAAGTTGAAGAACCGAAAAATGATGAGCCGGCCAACGACCGCGATACAAACGACGATGATTTCGAGACTGTCAACGTGGATTTGAAGCCTGAAAAAGAGGATTTTGAAACCGTAAAAGACAAACCAAAAGAAGAAACCGAGGAAGAAGATATAACGATGGAGGTCACGGAGAACGAAGAAGAAAAAGTCGTAAAGAAAAACGGCGAACATTTCGGTCTCGACACCTTATACGACCCGAAATTTGAACTTTCTTCATACAAGCTCCCGACTTTGGACCTGCTGAAAGACTACGGTGACGGCAACGCTGTCGTTGACCGTAACGAATTGGAAGCCAACAAGAACCGTATCGTCGAAACGCTCAAGAACTATTCAATTGCGATTGACAAGATTAAGGCGACTATCGGGCCGACCGTCACTCTTTACGAAATTGTCCCGGCAGCGGGAGTCAGGATTTCGAAGATTAAAGGTTTGCAGGACGACATCGCGCTTTGCCTTTCCGCAATCGGAATCCGTATCATCGCCCCGATTCCAGGAAAAGGAACCGTCGGTATCGAAGTCCCGAACCAGAAACCGCAAATCGTCTCGATGCGTTCCATCATCAGTTCGGAGAAGTTCCAGAAGAGCAGTTACGAATTGCCTTTCGGCATCGGAAAGACCATCACCAACGAGAGTTACGTCGCCGACCTCACCAAGATGCCGCACATACTGATGGCAGGTGCCACCGGTCAGGGTAAGTCAGTGGGTATCAATGCAATAATCGCTTCCCTACTCTACTGCAAGCATCCTTCAGAATTGAAGTTCGTGCTTGTTGACCCGAAGAAAGTCGAGTTGAGTCTCTATCAAAAGATTGAACGTCATTACCTCGCTAAACTTCCTGACGCGGAGGAAGCCATCATCACAAATGTGAAAAATGTCGTAAGGACGCTTAACTCGTTATGCATCGAGATGGACAATCGTTACGAGCTTCTGAAAGATGCGGGAGTGCGTAACATCAAGGAATACAATGCGAAATTCATAAGCCGGAAGTTGAATCCATACGACGGGCATCATTTCATGCCGTACATCGTGCTTGTCATCGATGAGTTCGCCGACCTCATCATCACGGCGGGGAAGGAAGTAGAGACGCCTATCACACGTCTTGCGCAGTTGGCACGTGCCATCGGCATACATATCATCATTGCGACGCAGCGTCCTTCCGTCAACGTCATCACCGGCTTGATCAAGGCCAACTTCCCGGGACGTATCGCATTCCGTGTGTTCTCACGCATCGACTCTATGACAATCCTCGACAGCAACGGAGCCGACCAGTTGGTGGGCCGCGGCGACATGCTCATCTCAACCGGCAACGACTTCGTCCGTCTGCAATGTCCGTTCATCGATACGCCGGAAGTCGAGGCGATATGCGACTATATTGGAAACCAGCGTGCATATCCGGAAGCGTTTTTGCTGCCTGAATGTCCTGATGAACAAGAAGATAGCGGTTCCTCAAAAGAATCCGTCGATGCTGATGAACGCGACCCGCTGTTTGAAGAAGCCGCAAGGATTATCGTCCAAACACAGCAAGGCTCCACTTCAATGCTTCAGCGCAAACTGAAACTCGGTTACAACAGAGCCGGACGAATCATCGACCAACTTGAAAAAGCCGGTATCGTCGGTCCGTTCGCGGGAAGCAAGCAACGTGAAGTGAAAGTCGCGACGGAATTTGCCCTTGAACAATTTTTGAAAGATTTGGATTTAGAAGATAATATTAAAAATAACGGAATACTATGAGAAAACATTTTTTATTGACAATCAGTATTTTAGCATTGAGTTTTTGCGTCAAGGCGCAAAACGCCGAACAGGTTTTCAAGTCGGCGGTTGACAAACTTAAAGCTTACAAAAACATCGAAATCGCCTTTGATTACCAAATGAAAAACGCAGAGGCAGGCATCGACGAACTCATGACAGGCAGCGGTTTCCTTCAAGGTGACGCCTACAAAATCAATGTCGCAGGACAAGATATGATTTGCGACGGAAAGACATCATGGACTTATCTCACAGATTCTGAGGAAGTTATGATCAGTTCTGTAGATCCGGAAGAAAGCAGTTCACCTTTTGCGATGATTACCTCCTATTATGACAACGTCACCGCAAAATTCGTTGACAACGGCAATGCTTCAAGAAAAAGCATCGAGATTACGCCGAAGGGTGCCGACAACGCATTCTCAAAATTGGTCGTCGTCATCGACAGCAAGACTTTGGATTTAAAGGAAGCTCATGTCTTCGACAACAACGGAAGTGAGTTCATATATAAAATCACGAAGTTTGTCACGAATCAGGCTTTACCTGCTAACACATTCACTTTCAACGAACAAGATTATCCGAATGCCGAGATAATCGACATGAGATAGTGTTTGAAAAACAAGGATGAGAAAGCACATCGTATTTTTGGCTCGTTGGTATCCGCACCGTTACGACCCGATGTTCGGGTTGTTCGTGCAACGTCATGCAGAAGCGGCGGCGTTGTACAACGATGTCAGCGTGATTTACGTTCACGCCGATGAAAACGTCAAAGAAAAATACGAAATCGAACGCTCAACGGCGAACAACGTCAGCACCATAAAGGTCTATTACAGGAAGCCAAGGTTGAAAACGTTTTCGCTGATACGCTTTTTCAACGCCAACAAATTGGCACTCAAGCAGTTAAAAAAGCCAGATTTAATACACGTGCATGTTTTGACACGTTGCGGTGTAGTTGCGCTTTGGCAAAAAATAATCAACGGCACACCTTATATAATAACAGAGCATTGGTCGAGATATTTGCCGGGGAACGATTTCGGCGGTTTCTTGAGAAAAATGATGACGAAATTCGTCGTAAAAAATGCGTCAACGGTGACCACGGTGACGGGAAATCTTGCGAAAGCGATGCAAAACCACGGCTTGAAAAACAATAATTATGTCGTTCTGCCGAATGTCGTTGACGTCAATCTTTTCAAACCGATTGAAAAGCGTAATTCAAAAGTCAAAATCATTCACGTTTCTTGTTTTGAAGACAAGTCGAAAAACATCAGCGGTCTGATTGACGCTTTGGTGCTTCTTGAAAGCCGAAACGTTGAATATCAATGTGTTTTCATTGGCGAAGGCATTGATTTTGAAGCGATGAAAGGATATGCCGCCACAAAATTAAATCCGTTGAACATAAAATTCACCGGACTTCTGCAAGGTCAGGCGCTCGCAAACGAGATGGCATCCGGTGACTTTTTGGTTTTGTCGAGCAACTATGAGAACATGCCTGTCGTGATTCTTGAGGCACTCGCCTGCGGTTTGCCTGTTGTCAGCACCAACGTCGGCGGGATAAGCGAGATGATCGACGAAAACTGCGGCATTCTCGTTCCGGCCAAAGACACCGAAAAACTTGCAGATGCCATGCAAACCATGATCAGCAATCTGAATTACGACATCAACTCATTGAGAAACAAAATATTAGACAAATATTCATACGAAGCTGTCGGGAAATTCCTCAATGAAATTTACTAAAAAGGGGGAAA
Organism: Bacteroidia bacterium; assembly: GCA_030537295.1. Classification (GTDB taxonomy): domain Bacteria; phylum Bacteroidota; class Bacteroidia; order Bacteroidales; family F082; genus Limimorpha. The sequence continues at coordinate 8,440 of JAUNNU010000039.1, read as the reverse complement.
TATCTGACATTTCCCCCTACGACTAATGAACAAAATAACACCAAAAAAAAATTTACAAATTCATATCCTTGATAATCTGTTTCACAAACTCGGTATTCGCGAAGTGACCTGGTTTATATGCTGTTACCTTGCCAATTATCGGCATTCCGATGAGGGTGAGGTCGCCCACAAGGTCTAAAAGTTTGTGGCGAGCCGGCTCATTCTCGAAGTAAAGTGTTGTATTATTGAGGATTCCGCCTTCATGAACGCCGACAGTTTCTTTATGGAAGAGTTTTGCGACGCGTTTCAGATCTTCTTCTGAAACGTATTTTTCCACAAAAACTATTGCGTTTGACAAGTCGCCGCCCTTTATGAGGTTATTGTTTAAAAGTGCCTCAAGTTCCTGAAAAAACACGAAGGTGCGGCACGGGGCAAACTCTTTTTCAAACTCGCTGATGTCATTCATGTGAGCTTCCTGCACGTTCAAAACCTGCGACATGTAATCCACTTTCACATCAACAGAGAACGTATCAGCCGGTTCAACAATCATCTCGCACCCGACTCTTGGATGTGTATAGACGATTTTCTTATTTATTTTCAAATACTTACGTTCAGCATTCTGTTCCACGACGCCGGCTTCGTTCAGAGCCTTGACCATTGTGCTTGCGCTGCCGTCTTGAATCGGAGGCTCTTCACAGTCAATATCAATAAGTACATTATCAATATTCAAGCCTCTCAAAGAGGCCATTATATGCTCAACGGTATAGACTTTTACTCCGTTTTGAGCGATTGTTGTCCCACGGGAAGTATCAACGACATTTTCAACGCGGGCGTCAATAATCGGCTGACCGCTCACATCAATTCTCCTGAACTTTATGCCATAATCAGCATCAGCGGGATGAAAAGTCAACGTGCCACGCTGACCTGTATGAAGACCTGTGCCGCTGATACTTACGCTTTTAGCAATTGTATGTTGTTTTTCCACCATTATAATTTCAACTCCTACAAAACAGGGTGCAAAATTATAAAATTTATCAATTACTTTGACAATAAAATTTCAAGTTTTTTCTCAAGTTCTGCGATACGTTGTTCCAATTTCGGGATGTTACGTTGTCTGACAGTATCTTTCAGGTAAGTTTTGTAGTCGTAAGCCGGCGATCCCATCAACATTTTGCCGGGTTCATTGACGCCGCCCATCACACCTGTCTGCGCCCCGAAAGTGGTACGGTCGGCGATATGAAGATGACCGCTTATTCCGACTTGTCCGGCCACGATGCAGTTCTTTCCGAGATGTGTCGAGCCTGCGACCCCTGACTGCGCCGCGATTGCGGTATTTTCTCCAAGTTCCACATTATGAGCGATTTGGATGAGATTATCAAGTTTCACGCCGTTATGGATTTTTGTCGAATCCATCGTGGAGCGGTCTATTGTCGTATTGGCTCCGATTTCGACATTATCACCGACAAACACGTTTCCGATTTGCGGGATTTTCTTGTAAGTCCCGTCGGCTTGTGGTGCGAAACCGAATCCGTCGGCGCCGAGGACCGCACCGGAATGCACTATGCAATTCTGGCCTATATGTGTCATCGCATAAAGTTTCACGCCGGGGTAAACGACGGTGTTGTCGCCAATCACCGCATCGTCGCCGACATAAACCTGCGGATATATCTTGACATTCTTGCCAAGTTTCACTCTGTTTCCGATGAAAGCGAACTCGCCGACATAACAGTTCTCGCCATATTCCGCGTCATCGGAAATGAAAGCGAGTGAAGATATTCCCACTTTATTATTCGTATATTCCTGATACACAGCGAGAAGCTGGGCAAAAGCCTCGTATGCATCCGGCACGCGAATCATCGTAGCCTTCACCGGAGCGGTCGGGACGAAATTCTCATTCACCAATACCACAGACGACTCCGTGGTGTACAAATATTGGATATATTTTGGATTTGCGAGGAAACTGAGCATTCCGGGAGCACCTTCTTCTATACGCGCCACATTCCACACCTTTATTTCCGGGTCGCCTTCTACTTTTCCGCCCAACATTGCCGCCACTTGAGCAGCTGAAAATTCCATCTTCATGACTTTCAATATTTTATAAGGATTAGTTTCAAATTAAAAATGTATCAAATTCACGTTTAATATTCATCACCGCTTTCTCCGCAATCTGACTCTGCATCGAACTCAAAATCGCCGCAACCACGGCTATGTCAGCATCCTGATTTTCCGCAAAGACAGTGTTGATAAACTGAAGCGTCTCTTCTTTTGCGAGATTCACCAAATTCCAAGTGTCTTCTGTCACATACAAACGCTGGGCAAGATTGTGTTCAAACTCATCATGCACATTTTGCATGAGAGAAAACTGAAAGTCATCGCGAGAAATACCCGGGTGGAAAAGCCTTTTTACGAGGACCGGAAGACGTATCCTTTCGATAAAAAGAAGCAGTCGCTCACACGCCTGAACACGCAGCGGAACAATGATTTTATACGATATAACCTTAAGATTATCAGTATCTTCCATCTTGTCTTGATTCTTAGCAAGATCTTCTTTGGCAAGCGCTTTCTTATTGTCCTTCCTTGGGAAAAACACACCGACGACAAAAATCACAATCGTAAAAGCGATCAATATCAAAGTGACAGTCTTCATCTCTCAAAAATAATTTTGCAAATTTACTCATTTATTTAAAATGAAAGTATTTTTTTAAATAAAAGTTTTACAACAAAAAAATCAGTACCTTTGCAAGTCAAAACAATTTCAGGTCTTCGAGACAATCAGATTGATTGTCAAGGAGTTATTATTAACAATAAAAATATTGCGATATGGAAACAATCTTATTATCACAGAGAGTCGTTAATATGGCGGAGTCAGCCACGTTGAAAATGACCGAAAAAAGCCGTGAACTCAAGGCTCAAGGCATTGACATTATCTCGTTAAGCATTGGCGAACCTGACTTCAACACGCCGGAGAACGCGAAACAAGGCGGCATTGCAGCCATAAACAACAACGACACCCATTATCCGCCGGTTCCGGGAACGGCTGCGTTACGCAAAGCAATTGCTGAAAAGCTGAGACGTGACAATGGCCTCGACTATGCCGACACCAACATCATCGTTTCAAACGGCGCGAAGCAGGCGATAACCAACACTTTCCTCGCAATTCTTGACAAAGGTGACGAAGTGATTATCCCGGCTCCGTTCTGGGTCTCCTATCCCGAAATGGTGAAACTCGCCGACGGAACTCCTGTCTTCATCAAGACGACAGCCGAGCAGCATTTCAAAATCAATGCTAAACAGCTTGAAGAGGCGATCACGCCAAACACCAAGGCTTTCATTTTCAGCACACCGTGCAACCCGAGCGGTTCTGTTTACACAAAAGAAGAACTCGCAGCCCTCGTAGAGGTCTTCAAAAAACATCCGAGAGTCATCATCATCTCCGACGAGATTTACGAATTCATCCAATACGAGCACAAGCATGAGTCGATGGGACAATTCACAGAGTTGAAAGACCGTCTCGTGATAGTGAACGGCGTGGCGAAAGGATATGCTATGACAGGCTGGAGAATCGGTTACATCGCGGCGCCGAAGGCAATCGTCAGCGCGTGCAACAAGATTCAGGGACAATACACTTCCGGAATATGCACCATTGCGCAAGCCGCCGCGTTGGAGGCGATGAAACTCAGCCCGGAGAACTCCGAGGAAGTGAACAACATGATCAAGGCGTTCAGACACCGCCGCGACATGTTCTACGAACTGCTGACGGCCATCCCAGGCATCAAGCTGAACATGCCGGCCGGAGCGTTCTACATGTTCCCGGAGGTCACATATTACTATGGAAAGAGCGACGGTGAGAATGTCATCAAGAACAGCGACGACCTTTGCATGTATTTGCTTTACAATGCGCATGTGGCATGTGTGGCTGGAGGTCCTTTCGGCAACGACGACTGCATCAGACTTTCGTATGCGACATCGGAGGACAAGCTCATTGAAGCCGCGAGACGCATCAAAGAAGCACTTGAGAAATTAAAATAAGATGCCCAAAGACAACATTATCAAGCTGTTCGATTCATTCAACAGCAAGAGAATCATGATAATCGGAGACGTGATGCTCGACTTGTACCTCAACGGGAAGGTCGAGCGCATCTCTCCGGAGGCGCCCGTGCCTATTGTGGCGGTGAAAGACCGTTTCATGCGTCTCGGCGGCGCGGCAAACGTTGCGCAGAACATCAAGGCGATGGGTGCGGAGGCCATTCTGTGCTCGATAATCGGTGACGACAGCAAGTCGTTGGATTTCATGAAGTTGCTTGACAGCCACGAGCTGCCCAAAAACGGCATCGTGAAAAGCAAGCACCGTCGCACCACCGCGAAATACCGCATCATCGGGAACAACGCACAGATGCTCAGGGTTGACGAGGAAGACACCGACAATCTCTCTGAAGAAGAATACGTCACGCTCTGCAACAAGATCGATGAGATTCTGAAAACCGAGAAAATCGACGGCATAATACTTCAGGATTACAACAAAGGCGTGCTCACCGAGCAACTGATAAGACACGCCATTTCGGTCGCCAACGAGAACAACATCCCTGTCGGCGTTGACCCGAAGAAAAACAATTTCTTGGCATACAAGAACTGCACCTTTTTCAAGCCGAACCTGAAAGAACTCAAGGAAGGCATCAACATCGACTTCAAGACCGACACCGTCGAAGGCATTTTGGTCGGCGTAACCGCTTTGCAGGACAGGCTTCAATGCCGTTTTGTGATGAACACCTTGTCGGAAAGAGGCGTGCTGATTCAGGAAAAAAACGGAGGCGTGGCGCAGCACTGGCACATTCCGGCACATCTTCGAAAAATCGCCGATGTATCGGGGGCTGGCGACACCGTGTTGGGCGTAGCCATGTTATGTCTTGTATGTCAACAAGATGCATACAGCATTGCCGCCATCTCGAACCTCGCGGGCGGTTTGGTGTGCGAAGAAATCGGCGCGGTGCCGGTCAACAAAGAACGTTTGTTGGCAGAAACGGAAAAAATATAATAACTTCGAGTTATTTGCGTTAAGCAACTTATGAGATTCAGATTTAAGTCAATAGGTAAAGTCATCGCGATAGCGGCCATTCTGTTTGTGCTGCCCCAAAACCTCAGGGCGCAGAGGCAACCGAACAGGCTGCCCAACTACGACAATCAGTTGTATCACTTCGGCTTCATATTGGCTTTCAACCAGATGTCGTTTAACATCAATTACATCGAAGACTATCAGTTGCAGCCGTATTCAGGAGCGATGTCGAACAATGCGTGGGACCAAAACTGGAACGAAAACTACACGTATTATGTAGCGGGCGTGTCGTGTGTCCCGTCGCCGGGTTTCACCGTCGGCATCGTCGGGAACCTCAGGCTTGGCAGATACTTCGACCTGCGCCTGGTTCCGTCGTTGAGTTTCGGACGCCGTGACCTCGTATATTATATGTACAGTCCCGACCTCAAAGACAGTCCCAGAACCGACAATGGTTTCTACATCATCCAGGCCGGAAACTCCATGTGGGACGCTGTTGTGATTGAGCTGCCGCTTCACGTAAAATACAGGTCAAAGAGATACAACAACTTCGCCGCATACCTTATCGGCGGCGGAAACCTGAAGTTTGACGCCACCGGCAGGAAAAACACAAATAAGACCGACAGCAACCAAATCATCAAGGTGAAAACAAAACTGCTGGATTTCGCAGCCGAGATCGGCGCCGGCGTTGACTTCTACAACAATTATTTCAAGTTCGGAATCGAGGTGAAAATGAGCTGGGGATTGGTCAATATTTTGGAAAAAGAAAACCAAATTCTTGACAGCAGTTTCGACAAATTACGTAACAACACCTTCCAAATCTCCTTGACTTTTGAATAAAAAGTGATAAAATTCATCACAAACAATTAAGTTACAATAGTTTATAAAATTTTAAAAAATTTTATTTTTTTTATTTTTTGTATCAAAAATTATTGTACCTTTGCAGCGCAAAAATGACGGTCTCTTCGTCTAGTCTGGTTAGGACGTCAGGTTTTCATCCTGGTAACTCGGGTTCAAATCCCGGAGAGACTACAGAGAAATTGAGAGTTGGAGAGTTTTAGGTCAAAAGTGATTCTACTGACTTTATTACTTTCGACTGTAGAGGGGTCTCTTCGTCTAGTCTGGTTAGGACGTCAGGTTTTCATCCTGGTAACTCGGGTTCAAATCCCGGAGAGACTACAAAATATAACGAATATTGAATTCAGAAGACAGAAGTTTTAGCTTAAGGCGATGACGTTTGTTTTCTGTTTTTGTATGTAAACATTTGATGCCGAAAGATTTATCTCACATAGATGACAAATATGGCAAGAGGCTTACGTCTTTTGTCGTGCTTTTGTTCCTCATTCTCATTCCGATGAGCAGAACAGAAGCCCAAGGTCTCGACCAACTACATTTCGGCATGAGACTTGGTCTCGACATGTCAACACTCACAGGCATAGAAGATGCCGGCATGGAGTTAGGGTTCGCGGCCGGAGCCGGAGCCAAATATGAGTTGTCAGAAAACAGCAGCGTATTGACAGAGTTGCTTTATTCGACAGGCGGGAAAAGCTCAAGCATCACGGTCTCCAATTTCAAGGACAACCTTAAGATTTACGACAAGATTCACCTTCACTATCTAAAGATTCCCGTTGTATATCAATATTATTTCACGGATATATTAGGCCTTGAAATCGGACCGCAGTTAGGCTTTTGCCTCGGCGGGAAAAAGAAAACAAGAACCGGCAACGAAGACTGGTCGGCGGTGAGACTCACTTCTGACGACTATCACGTCTTCGATTTCGGAATACTCACAGGCATATACACGAACAATTTAACCTCCGAGAACGACTTCATCGTGAGTCTGCGTGCCTATTTCGGCTTCACAAACGTGATGAAAGACGAAGACGGAAACAAAAACATCTGCATACAACTCGGAATCGCATACATTATCGGAAAGTAATTTTCATGAAACACACAACACAGTTAATCATTGGCAATCAATACAATCCGCATTTAAATTTAGCAGTTGAAAGTTCATTATTGAACGACGGTGACGACGATACAGTAACGATGTTTCTCTGGAAAAACCAGCAGACTGTCGTCTATGGCTACAATCAGAATCCGTTCACGGAATGCAATGTCGAGCTTTTGCTGAGCGAAGGCGGGTATGCGGCGCGGCGCAGGACAGGCGGCGGCGCGGTTTATCACGACCTCGGCAACCTAAACTTCTCATTCGTGGCGCACAAAGACAATTATGACGTCAGGAAACAACTGAAAGTCATACAGACCGCACTCGGACACTTGGGTTTGGAAACCGAGATTTCAGGCAGGAACGACCTCACCTTTGACGGACGAAAATTCTCCGGGAACGCTTTCGGGTTCTACAAGGAACGCAGGCTTCATCATGGTACAATCCTGATCAAAACCGACACGGAAAGACTGACGAAATATCTAAAAGTCAATCCGGCGAAACTCCAGAAACACGGCGTGAAATCGGTGGCGAGCAGGATAATAAATCTTTCGGAAGTCGTTGACATAACGTCAGATACGATAATCCCGTATCTCACAAGAGCTTTCGAGGAGGTCTATGAAACAAAGCCTGAAATCATCGATTTCAACGAACTGCTCACCGACAATGTATTGAATACAAGGGATTTGTTTGAAAGCGAAGAATTTCTTTTCGGGAAATGGCGCAACTTCCATGCGAAGAGAAGCGCACAGTTTGAATGGGGGCTTGTTGAGATTGACTTGAATATCAACGAAGGGAAAGGGATCATAGACAAAATCTCCATCGCCTCCGACGGCCTTGACCCCGAACTGATTGAAGAGACGGAACGTCTTCTGACAGGAGCGAGCATCAAAGAGAAACCGTATTTCGGAGGGAACGAAGTGGCGGAAGACATCGCAGGGTTGATATATTAACCGCATTAATATTCACCACGAATTTCACGGATCACACGAACGACGTGACGTGGCTAAACCACTTCCCACTCAACGATGTTTTTCTTTTCTGAAGAGAAGCTCACTCCTATGCGGAAAAGTTTTCTTTTATCCGCGGCGTAAGGCTCGGCGTAGCCTTTGTCTTCAATCTGTTTTAGGGCTTCGGTGGCGGTGCCGTTTAATTTAAATTCGAAGATGTAAACGTAGTCGGCGGTCTCAACGATGATGTCGGCTCTTCCTCTTGAATTTTCCTTTTCCGTCAGGACCGTATAGCACGACAACAGCGTGAATACCAAGTATAAGGTGTAATGATAATGGCTCTCGTAGCTCCAGGCGCGTTCCTGGTAGTTGGCGTCGTACGGGATTGATGCGAAGAAGCCTGTCAGAGCGTCGCGCATGTCATCGAGGCGGCATTGCCTGAGCATGTCGTTGATGTCCAGGACAAGGTTTTTCGTGTCGCTCCTGCGACCGCAGTAATCGTTTGCGAGAAGCGCG
>JAUNNU010000038.1 GCA_030537295.1 Bacteroidia bacterium | reverse complement strand
TCGGGCAGGCGTGGGAATACGTGTGCGGGATGATGCAGTTCGGCACGTTAAAGGCAGGTTACAGATTTTTCCTGCCAAACAGACTGTTGTGTTGGCCAACTAACTTGTTCATTATCATTATGTTTGTTGTTGAGTGGGTTAGCAGAAACAAGCAGCATGGGCTGGGAATGCTAAATGGCAAAAACAAAATCATCAATTGGGCATTCTATGTCATCATAAGTATGCTCGTATTTTGGTATTATCAAGACAACAATGCATTTATTTATTTCCAATTTTAGCCATGAAGAAATTTGTTAAAAAACTCATCATATACATTGCAATAGTATTTTTGTCCATTGTGATTCTTTTCTTTATAATTGATGCCATTGGCTGGAGCGACCATAATTACAAGCGCTTCACATCAAAAGGCCAGCAATCATTGATTGTGGGAACCAGCCGTGCCGCACAAGGAATACAACCATTGATTATCAACGAGAAATTGTCGTCAACCGATTTCAAACTCCCGATTTACAATTTCAGTTTTAACGTTGGAGAGTCTCCTTACGGAGAATTATATTTCAATGCAATAAAAAGAAAACTCGGTGAAAACAACGACAAAAACTCCATTTTCATTGTCTCCGTCGATCCTTTCGGACTGGCTGTAGAAGTTCAAGATGGAGACAAATATCGTGAATATGGAAGAACTTTGGATAAAATAAGACATTTTTACAAACCACAGATTTACTATTTGTTCAATTACTGCAGACCAGAAAAATGGAGAAGCATTGGTTATCAAGCGTTGCACGACGACGGATGGCTTGAGATAAATGTCAAATTCGATTCGTTGAGCCTTAAAGAAAACATCAAAAGGAAAATGGACGATTACAATTCGTATGTCATTTCTCCTTCTGACTACAGAATCAATTGGTTGGTCGAAACGATAAAACTTTTCAAGCAAAACGGAACAGTGTTCATGTGTCATATTCCAATGAGCCGTGAAATGAGTGAATGGGAGGACAGAAGCTGGCCTGACTTTGACAAAGAAATGTATGCAATTGCAGAACAATTGAATGTGTACTATTTCGCATTCAAAAAAAACAGAAATGATTATAGAACTACAGACGGTAATCATCTTTTTAAAGATGACGGTGCCTTATTCACATCTGACCTGTGTGATTCAATAATTGCTGTAGCTCAGAATTCCAGCAATCGTTGAGTGAAATCAATTGTAAACTAAAGCTATCACACTCAAAACGTGTCATCAATCAACAAATTAAGATTCTGTTTTTGTTAAATCACAAAAATTTCTGATAAACATCTAAAAAAATAAAAATCGACACAATAAAAGCAGTATCTTTGCACTTTATTTAAAGCATATTACCACAATGAAAATTGTATCAAACGAAATCCCATTAAATATTGGGGAAATGATAGGAAATTACATTACGAGCAATAACATATCGATAGAATCGGCAGCAAGAAAAGCTAAAATGGAAGTTGCTGAATTTCAAAAAATTCTCAACGAACCAACGATGGAAACTGATACATTAAAAATAATTTCAGTTGCCTTAAGCCACAACTTCATGACTGACATTGCTGATATTGTGGACAAAGAACTTGGCTGCTAATTTTTAAGGAAGCGCATTATCATTTTGTACAAGTAACTGATATCCACACAGTTACATAATCCGTACGTTTCGATGTTTTCATGAAACACGAAACCGTTGCTGTGGTTGTGCCTAAATCTCAATCTTTTAATGGTTTCCGCCGTTGGCAGTTGTTCAATGGCAGTGTTGTAATAATCCGACAAGGTTGAATACAGGCTGTTGAAATTCGACTTAATGGTGTCGCGCATTTGTTCATGTTCAACATCAAGTTCAAGATTCCTGCCCTGTTCAAGGTACTTGATGTATGCAAGGATATTGTCTTTCACACGTTTCGTACTTACACGATATGCAACAGGTTGCATATCAACAGCTTGAGCCATTTCCTCCTGCGGTATGGCCAAATTTCTGTTTAAGAATGTCAGCAGCAGACGGTACATCACGAAACGGCTTCGCGACAGAGATTTTTGATCGGCGTATGCAATGGCCGTGGACAGATTATGAATTTTTGCATCATCTTGAATTTCAGATTCTTCATCAGACGAGTTATCATCCACGGCTTTCCTGCGAAATTCTTCTTTTAACTGCTTCAGCATGAAATTTCTGTAAGTCACCGATACCCATTTGAATAAAGTTTTTTTGTTTTCAATGCTTTCAAGCACCTGAAACGGTCTGTTGTAAATCCAGTTTGAACCGTCATGCAGATAAAGGAAAAAATCCTCTATCGTATCCTGAAATTCAAAGAAATTCCCACCGTCCATATTTATGAACAAAGTTTGCAGTTTTCTTCTTAATTGTTTATCAATGAGATAATAAGCGACTGACGCGCTGTCACCATCTCGTTTTAAAATTGCATCATAATACTCTTCCGGGGTAAAATCCGCCCACACTTTAAATTTGTCACTATTCATACAAAAAAAATTAATGTCATACACTAAATGTCGTGCAAAGATACACATAATTACAACAAGTCGATGCTTCTCAACTTTTTTCATACCTATAGTACATTTTTAACGGCAAATGTTACATCTTTTTTGAAAAAAAATTTTTTTGACATAAAAAAAGCCGCTTCACAGCGGCTCTTCTTTACACTCATTTTTGAAAACATTATTTTATTTTTTCAACAATAGCTTTGAAAGCTTCCGGGTTGTTGAGAGCCAGGTCGGCGAGAACCTTGCGGTTGAGGTCGATGTTGGCTGCATGGATCTTACCCATGAATGTGCTGTATGTCATGCCGTATTCATGTGCTGCGGCATTGATACGAACGATCCAAAGGCTTCTGAAATCACGTTTCTTAGCCTTTCTGTCGCGATAGGCGTAGGTCAAACCCTTTTCATAAGAGTTTTTGGCCACTGTCCAGACGTTCTTACGAGCGCTGAACTGTCCTTTCGTCTGTTTTAATACTTTTTTGCGTCTTGCTCTTGAAGCGACTGCATTAACTGATCTTGGCATAGTAATTAATTTTTTCCGTCAAAGCGCCCCGCGCGTCCGGGATCTTTTCCGCTCTGACAAGTTTAACAATTTTGTTGATTACATGAGAAGCATTTCTCTGACGGCTCCCATATTAGCTTGATCGACAATTGTCTGATGTCCCAAAGCGCGTTTGCGTTTGTTTGTCTTCTTTGTCAAAATGTGGCTGTGGTAAGCATGCTTTCTCTTGATTAAACCGGTGCCTGTAACTCTAAAGCGTTTCTTGGCAGCGGATTTTGTTTTCATTTTTGGCATTGTAAAAATATTTTAAAAGTTACAAATGAGTGTCAATCTTACTTTTTAGGAGCTATCATCATCAACATGCGTTTCCCTTCGAGTTTAGGCAGCGCCTCAACTTTACCGACATCCTCAAGTGCCTGTGCGAACTTTAGGAGAATCAATTCACCCTGATCCTTATAGGCAATTGAACGGCCATGGAAAAACACGTCAACCTTAACTTTAGCACCTTCCTCAAGGAATCTCTTTGCGTGATTCAACTTGAACTCGAAATCATGGTCATCAGTCTGAGGTCCGAGGCGTATCTCTTTGATAACCACCTTTGTAGCCTTGGCCTTTATTTCCTTCTGTTTCTTTTTCTGATCAAAAAGGAACTTCTTGTAATCCATAATTTTACAGACAGGCGGATTTGCGCTTGGTGAAATTTCGACCAAGTCAAGACCCGCGTCCTCGGCCATCCTGATAGCCTCGCGTATCGAGTGAATCTCGTTGTCGCCAGCATCGCCGACTACTCTGACCATCGGTGCGGTGATCCTATTGTTAATGCGGTGAGGATCATCATTCTGTTGCTTCTTCGGAGGTCTGCTGTTATTGCTGCTGTTATTGTTGCCTCCTTTGTTTACTGGAAGTGCTATAGTTTTAGTCTCCTATGTTAATTTAACAATATGTTAGTATTCCACTTTCTGTTCATCGATGACTTGGTCATTGACGAGCTTGATGAAGTCATTGACAGGCATCGAACCAAGGTCACCCGTGCCGCGCTTGCGCACTGACACAAGGCCTTCGCCCTCTTCCTTCTCGCCAACGATGAGCATATAAGGTATCTTTTTCAATTCGGCATCACGGATCTTGCGGCCGATCTTCTCGCTTCTGTCGTCAAGCAAAACCCTGACTTCAGAATTCTTGAGTGTAGCGTAAACATTCTCGGCGTATTCCTGATACTTCTCACTGATAGGCAGAATGATAGCCTGATCCGGAGCGAGCCACAGCGGGAAGTCTCCGGCACAGTGTTCAAGCAACACCGCCACGAAGCGTTCCATCGAACCGAACGGAGCGCGGTGAATCATGACCGGACGATGTTTTTCGTTATCCGAGCCGATATATGTGAGATCGAAACGTTCAGGAAGGTTATAGTCAACCTGGATTGTGCCGAGCTGCCATCTGCGACCGAGGGCGTCTTTCACCATGAAATCGAGTTTCGGACCGTAGAATGCAGCTTCACCGAGTTCTTCTGTAGCTTTCATTCCCTTTTCCGCGCAGGCCTCTCTGATAGCCTGTTCCGCTCTTTCCCAATTCTCATCCGTTCCGACGTATTTTGTTGTATTTGCTGGGTCACGCAAAGAAATCTGTGCTTCAAAGTTTTCGAACTTCAACGCCTTGAAGATGATTTCGATGATGTTCATCACGCGGATGAACTCTTCCTTCACCTGATCCGGACGGCAGAAGATGTGAGCGTCGTCCTGTGTGAACGAACGTACACGCGTCAAACCATGAAGTTCGCCGCTCTGTTCGTAACGATATACTGTTCCGAACTCCGCCAGACGGAGCGGAAGGTCTTTGTACGAACGCGGCTGCCATTTATAAATCATGCAGTGATGAGGGCAATTCATCGGCTTCAGCAGATAAATCTCACCTTCTTCAGGTGTCGTTATCGGCTGGAAGCTGTCTTTGCCGTAATGATCCCAGTGACCGGAAGTGACATAGAGGTTCTTGTTTCCGATATGAGGGGTCATGACTTGCTCATAACCATAATGTTTCTGAATCTTCGTGAGATATTCCTGAAGGCGGAGACGTAATGCCGTCCCTCTCGGCAGCCACATCGGAAGGCCTTTGCCTACCATGTCGGTGAACATGAACAGTTCGAGTTCACGCCCGAGTTTGCGGTGGTCACGTTTCTTGGCTTCTTCAAGGAGAACGAGGTATTCTTCAAGGTCTTTCTTCTTCGGAAATGTGATGCCGTAGATACGTGTGAGCTGCTTACGGTTCTCGTCGCCACGCCAGTATGCGCCGGCGATTGATGTGAGTTTCACGGCTTTGATGCACGACGTATCCGGAATATGCGGTCCGCGGCAGAGGTCTGTAAACGCACCGCTCTTGTAGTATGTAATCGTACCATCTTCGAGTTCGCTGATAAGTTCAACCTTATACTCATCACCTTTATCCTGAAAATGTTTAAGAGCGTCTGCCTTGCAAACATCAATGCGCTCGAAAACCTGTTTTTCCTTCGCAAGTTCCATCATCTTATTCTCGATTTTCACGAGGTCTTCCTCTGTCAGGGTGACGTCACCAGGATCGATGTCGTAATAGAAACCGTTTTCAATTGCCGGTCCGATGCCGAACTTCACGCCTTTATAAAGACTCTCAATCGCTTCCGCCATAAGATGAGCTGAAGAGTGCCACATCGTAGCCTTGCCTTCAGGGTCATTCCACGTAAAAAGCTGAACTTCAGCATCTTCGTTGACTGGGCGAAGTGCATCCCACATCTTTCCGTTAACCTTTGCTGACAACACATTACGAGCCAAGCCTTCGCTGATGCTTTTAGCGATGTCCATCGGCGTTACGCCTGCTTCAAACTGTCTGACAGAACCGTCAGGAAATTTTATATTTATCATGATACAATTATTTTCAGAAAAACTTTGCAAAAATACATATTTTTAAGACACAAATTCCACTGTTTTTCAAAAATTTTTCATTCAAGTTTCAATTTGTTTAACAACCATTGGAATATCAATTCAATCACAATACATCTAATTGATTTCCAATATTTTAAGATTCAACAAATTACTCGCGTTCCCTTTAAAATTTGTCACACGCCTGTTCACGAAACGCAAAACCTCGTCATAAAACAATATCACCACAGGCGATTCCGCCATCATCAAGGAATCCATTTTATGATAAATCAACGCCCTATCACTCAAATCATTAGTTGAATTTGCAACGTCATACAGACTATCGAATGTTTTGCTTGAATAATGCGTGTAGTTCGGCCCGTCTGGAGCGAAGTTGGCGGTTGTGAACAACGAAAGGTAGTTTTCGGCATCGGGATAGTCAGCGACCCATGATGAACGGAAAAACGGCAGCGAACATTTAGCCCTTTTTTCGCGCAGTGCCGCAGGCATCATCTCCTCCACTTTACAGACAATTCCGACATCCGAAACCGAAGATTGCACGAATTTCGCCAGATCCATATACTCTTTCGTAGTATATAATTTAATTTCTTCGCCGTTTAAATTATATTTTTCAATAATCTCAAAAGAATTTTGTTGATTATATGCATACCCCACCGAGCCGATTGAATCATAACCAGGCAGACCTTTCGGTATGATTCCGCCATTGCCGGGCGTACCTGTTCCGTTTCTCATGTATTGCAACATTTTCTCCCTGTCAATGGAGTAATTCACCGCCCTACGTAATGCGACAGCACGTTCTTTATTTTCTTTTTCTTCTTGTGTATCAATATAAAATGACAAATATTCAGTATTAAGATATGGCTCTCTGATAAGATAAAAATCATCTTTATATTTGCTTCTCAAATGCCCGTCACGGGTCAGCAGCTCATCTTTGTAACGGGAGTCAATTCCCGACATGAAGTCAGTTTTACCTTGGACAAACTCCATAAAAGCGACCTGTTTGTCAACAAGAAAACCTATTGACACAGCATCAATATATGGAAGTCTTTTTCCATCTATTATTTCAAAATAATTGGGATTTTTTCTAAATACGAGGCGGACACCGTCTTTCCAATATTGAAACTTGAACGGCCCGGTTCCGACCGGATGCCTGCCAAAATCGTCCCCATAAAACTCAACGGCTTCGTGCGGAACAACGGACAAGTATGTCATCGACATGATTCCAAGAAAAGCCGGAAAACGATTTTCAAGTTCAATCTGAAACACAGAATCATTGACGGCTCTGAAAGCATAACCGTTCTCATCTTTTTTAACAGATGAGAATATCCAGGTTCCTGAAGAGTTCAACTTCCTGTCAACCAACCTGTTAAACGAATATTCGACATCACTCGCCACCATTTTTCTGCCCTTCCCTCCGAAACAACTGTCGTTGTGGAAAAAAACATCATCTCTTAAGACAAAGGTGTAAGTCTTTCCATCTTCGGAAATCTGCCATCTTTTCGCAGCCGACGGGACGACATTCATCTCGTCATCAAAGGCCACAAGGCTGTTATACAATTGGTTACAAGCCCATATATGCGGTTGGTCCTTTGCATAAATCGGATCCAAAGTAAGCAAACCGGCCGCTTCATTGTACCTGAAAATCTTAATGTTTGAGTTTTCATTTTCATGCCGTGCACAAGAAAACAAAAGCAGCATTATCAATATGTATGTCAGTTTTTTCATTTAATATTTTTTGCAAAATTAGTTATTTTCACTGACATAGTAAGATTTTTGATAAAATGTTACATGGAATTTGCATATTTTTGCAAAAAATTTTCAAATGCGCATAAAAGAGATTTTTTCAGACAGAGGGATATTGGTAATCAACGACTTCGGCGACAGGACGAAAATCGTTCCGTTGAACGACCGCGACAAACTTCTAAGTTTCATGAGAAGCAATGCCACCAACGTCCCGCATTTCCCGATGAAAGTAATTGACGACCTTGCCGATGTAGCATCTTACAAAGTCCAGCTGAAAATGGCGGCAAGACCTTTGTTGAAAGAGTGGCCTTTTTACGTCCTTGATGTAAATTTCAGATATTCAAAAAGTTACGACATCTCTTTTGAAGAACCGTTTTTCAAGATGTCCGCTCCTTTTGATGACGGCACCGATTTTTTCCGCCTTGAATACGATGAAATTGAAAGCGATTTCATGCCAAACGGCAAGTACCGCGGTGCGCACGCACGACGTTACAAACTCGACGAAATCATGGAAAGACTTGAATTTCTTGCAAAAGACTTTCCGGATCTGACAATAGAAGCTGTCATCCAGACCACAGCCGGAGAGATTTATACATCAGAGAAAATAATATTCACAAAGGATTTACAAGATTGACAACAACTATTTTGTTTTGTCAACAACAGATATCCCAAATATTTTTTCCAAACTTTTAGTTTCACTTCAATATCTGTATTTTTTCTAACATTTTCTTGACCTTTTAAAAATTTGTGGTATTTTTGCAAAAATTTTAGACAGAAAAAGATATGAGTAGAGAGCTAATAATCAAAAAAAGAAACCTTTTTGAAAACAGTAAGAATTTTCAGAACCCGGTGCTTGAGAAGGAATTAAGAAATAGTGTAAGCCCTGAAGAATACAGAGCGAAGTTGTTGGAAAGTGTGGCCAAGCATTATGAAAACATACAAAGTTAGATTCACCAAAAAAGTTTACGACCAAATAGAAAGCATAGCTTCTTACATAGCGTCAATAAACACCGTCGAATCCAGCATCCAATATGTCAATTCTCTTATTGATGAAATACTGACCCTTTCTTATTACGCAGACATCATTTCCAAATTGCAATGGAAAGCGCAGTGTGTGAAATATCCTGACACAAAACGTCTGCTTGTTAAAAAAGGAAAACTGACGGTGTTCTTTGTCACATATAAGGATTTTGTCCTGATACTTGACATAATCCCTTCATCGTTGGTCACTGAAAAATCAGATTCTACGCCTTAAATCCTGTCACCTTCTTGTGCGAATCGACAAGGAACTTGTTGTAATCCAACGTATTGACA
Organism: Bacteroidia bacterium; assembly: GCA_030537295.1. GTDB lineage: Bacteria > Bacteroidota > Bacteroidia > Bacteroidales > F082 > Limimorpha. The sequence continues at coordinate 13,920 of JAUNNU010000038.1, read as the reverse complement.
TCCTGTTCTTTTTCAAGCGCAAGGTCAAGTACCTCCATCATGTTTTCAACGAAATGGAAGTGAAGTCCTTCGACGTATTCCTGCTTGATGTCCATGAAGTCAGGCTCGTTGTCACGTGACAAAATGACATCAGTGACGTTGTTTCGTTTTGCGGCGAGCATCTTTTCCTGGATTCCGCCGACTGGCAGGACCCTTCCTCTCAACGTGATTTCACCAGTCATCGCAAGCATGTCTTTGACACGGCGTTGAGTGAAGGCGGATGTCAGAGCCGTGAGCATCGTTATGCCAGCGGATGGGCCGTCTTTCGGCGTTGCGCCTTCAGGAACGTGAATGTGAACATTCCATTCTTCAAACACAATAGGATTGACATTCAATTGGTTGGCATGTGATTTAATAAATTCGTATGCAATCGTCGCCGATTCTTTCATCACATCGCCGAGATTTCCGGTCATGTTCAGCATTCCGCGTCCACGGCTCAAACTCACTTCTATCGACAGGATTTCTCCGCCGACAGGAGTCCATGCGAGACCGATCGCAACGCCCGGCATCGAATGTTTCACTTCGTCTTCATCGTGATGCATCGGCACGCCGAGAGCCTTTTTCAGATCCTCGTCAGTGACTTTCCTGTCGTATTCGCCACCAACGACTATCGCCTTGGCTTTTTTGCGAATGATGTCCGCAATTTTACGTTCAAGCGAGCGGACACCTGCCTCACGGGTGTAGTCATCAATGATTTTGTAAATCATCTCTTCCGAGAACTGCACGTCTTTCGCCTTCAAGCCATGCTCTTTCAACTGTTTAGGAACGAGATGCCGTTTAGCGATTTCGTATTTTTCTTCACGAAGATAACCGTTCAGGTCGATGATTTCCATGCGGTCGCGGAGAGCCGGATGAATTGTCTGAAGATTGTTCGCCGTGGCGATGAACATCACCTTCGAGAGGTCGAAATCGAGTTCAATGAAGTTATCATTGAAAGTGTTATTCTGTTCAGGATCAAGGATTTCGAGCAGAGCGGCCTGCGGGTCGCCGCTGATATTGTTGCTGCTGACCTTATCGATTTCATCGAGGACGAAAACAGGGTTCGACGATTTCGCTTTCTTCAGGTTCTGGATTATCCTGCCAGGCATTGCGCCGATGTACGTCTTACGATGCCCACGAAGTTCCGATTCATCGCGGACACCGCCCAAAGACATTCGTATGTATTTGCGTCCCAACGCTTTAGCGATTGACTTCCCGAGAGATGTCTTACCGACGCCTGGAGGTCCGACGAGGCAGAGAATCGGGGCTTTCATGTCGTTTTTAAGTTTCAGGACGGCAAGATGCTCAATTATTCTGTCCTTGATTTTATCAAGTCCGAAATGGTCTTTGTCGAGGACCTTCTGTGCGTGTTCAAGGTCGAAATTGTCTTTTGTATATTCGTTCCACGGAAGTTCGACGAGATATTCAAGATAATTGTGTTGGACACCGTAATCGGCGGCCTGCGGGTTGATCCGCTGAAGTTTCTGAAGTTCCTTATGGAAAACATCCGACACCTCCTTATTCCATTTCTTCTTTGCAGCTTTTTCGGTCAACTCTTTGACATCCTGTTCGTTAGGTGTCCCGCCGAGTTCTTCCTGAATGGTACGCAACTGTTGGTTAAGAAAATATTCACGCTGTTGCTTGTCCATATCAACCTTCACCTTGCTCTGGATCTGCTGTTTCAGTTCAGCCATCTGAAGTTCGTTGGTGAGTATTTGCAAAAGCGCAGTCGCAAATTCAGTTATATTATTGATTTCCAATAATTTCTGGCGTTCTTCCATGTCAGCTATTATATTGCTGGCGATGAAATTCACCATAAACCACGGACTTTCGATATTCTTGATTGCGAACGTGGCTTCAAACGGCATGTTGGCGGATTTCTGCATGATTTGCACCGACATGTCCTTGATACTCTGAATCAAAGCCTTGAACTGTCTGTCACGAGGAATGGTCCTGACCTCACCGAATGGCGACACTCTGCCCATAAGATACGGCTCGGCAGTTGTCAGTTCATCGAGTTTGAAACGACGTTTTCCCTGAATGATCACGGTAGTATTTCCGTCGGGCATCTGCAATGTCTTCATCACCTGGGCGACAGTACCAATCTCGAAAAGGTCTTTTTGCTGAGGCTCTTCAATTTTCGCATCGCGTTGTGCGATTACACCTATGTCTATATGTCTCTTGTACGCTTCCTTTATCAGTTTTATCGTCTTGCTCCTGCCTACGGTAATCGGTATCACCACACCGGGGAAAAGCACCGCATTGCGGAGTGGCATTATCGGAAGTTCCTCCGGCACTTGTTCTTCATTCATGCGCCGTTCATCTTCCGGCGAAAACAACGGGATGAACTCGCCATCGCTCTCAACGATGTCGCTGAATATGATATCTGGATTTTTCTGGTTGTCCATAAAAAACGTTTTTCATTTAAAAAATTCGGCGCGCTTCTTCCAAAAATCGTGCCAAAAAAGCCCTTGTCATTACTGGCAAGGGCAAAAACTTCATTATGAAAAATTTAACAAACCTATTCTCGGATTATTTTTTTCTTGCTTCCTGGAATTTCTTGTACTTGTTGTTGAACTTATCAACGCGACCTGCGGTGTCAACAAGTTTCATCTTACCTGTGTAGAACGGGTGTGATGTGTTCGAAATTTCAAGTTTCACCAACGGATATTCGTTTCCGTCTTCCCAAACAATTGTTTCCTTGGTGTTGATTGTTGAACGTGACATGAAAGCATAGTCATTAGACATGTCTTTGAATACTACAAGACGGTAATTCTTCGGATGTATATCTTTTTTCATTTCGTGTATAATTTTCTTTTATTTCGAGCCGCAAAGATACAACTTTTTATCATACAAAGTTCATTTTTTAAAAACTTTTTTCAAAAAAATTATTTTAGCTGATTATCAATATATTACAAATTCTGCAAAAAACGCAAAGCAACATCACAGTCGTTATTTTTATGAAAAAATGTCAGCATTTCTGCCAAAGATTCATACTCGTGATAGAAAATTTCAGACACATTCGGATGCATATCTTCACTTTTACGAATAATCACGAAGCCATTGTCGATGTGAGGCACATTCCCGACAAGGCAAATTGACTTGCGGTATTCATAATTGTTGAAATATCGTGCGTGGTCTTTTATCTCCTCCCATTTTGCGAAAGCGGCCAAAAGCGGCTGGAAATCGTAGTTTTCCGGAACAAAAATATTTCTGACGGAATGCTCGCCTCTTCCAAAATTTATAAAACATTTATATGCAATTTTTTCCAAATCTGATTGATTTTCATCGCCTTTTATGAGATGCAGACCTAAATTTCCATGACGGAAAAGGTGCGGAACATTCGCAAAATAATCCTTAAAAGCCGAATTATTCTCATTGTCATCCAAAATAATCGCATCAAAGCCCATGATCGGGCGGTCAACGAAATAGATGTCAGGCTTCAGTTCAGGCATGGCGGCGACGAGAGCGTCGGCGTAGGCTTTGAGAAGGAACTGGTCGTCTTTGGAAATTTTTCCGAGAAAGTCGTTTCCCGACAGCAGCACGTATAAAAAATCCTTGAAATTGTTCAGAGGTGTCTCGCCTGACATCACGACAGCTATTTCCTTACTTCTCTCGTTTTTATAAGGAAACAACGCGGCGATTTCACGCATATTTTCCGGTCTGGTGAGATTTTTCACCTCTGAGATCGCATCGGCGATGTTCTTTTCTGTAAACCACACATTATTATATATAGCCTTCCGAATTATTTCATCATTAAATATTTCATTGACATCCAATGACTTAATAACATTTATCAATTTATTTATATCTCTCATGACAAATTTAAGACTTCAAATTTTCTGCAAAAAAACAAAATTTTTCTTTTGGTTGTAATATCAATTTAATTTATTACCTTTGCAACGTTTTAAAACAGATAAGAGATTAGAGAGTTGAGAGTAGAGAATTTATTGAATATCAACATATTAAAATAATAACTTCAAAATAAAAAGTAATGAAACACAATTTCAATGCTGGACCATGTGTCCTTCCAAAAGAAGCCGTTGAATCAACAATCAACGCAATTCGCAATTTCGACAACACAGGCATCGGTTTGATGGAGATCTCACACCGCACTCCAGGTTGGGAGCGCGTGATGGAAGAGACCCGTCAGCTCTGGCGTGAACTTCTCAACATCCCTGCCGAATACGAAGTCCTCTTCCTCGGCGGCGGTGCAAGCACACAGTTCTTCACAGTTCCTGCAAACTTGATGAAGACGAAGGCTGCTTACCTTCAGACAGGCGTTTGGGCAAAGAAAGCCATCAAAGAAGCCAAATTGTTCGGCAAGGTTGAAGTCGTTGCATCATCAGAAGACAAGAATTACACATACATTCCGAAAGGTTACACAATTCCTACAGACGCTGACTACTTCCACATCACGACAAACAACACGATCTACGGCACAGAAATCAAGGAAGACATGGACTGCCCTATCACATTGGTCGCTGACATGTCGTCAGACATCATGAGCCGTCCTGTTGACGTGAAGAAGTACGGTCTCATCTTCGGCGGTGCCCAGAAGAACGTCGGTCCTGCCGGCGTGACATTCGTCATCGTCCGCAAAGACCTCCTCGGCAACATCGGCGAGCGCGCATACATGAACCTGCTTCCGACAATGGTGAACTACCTCACACACATGCCAGCCGACAAGCCGGCAGACGTTTCGATGTTCAACACACCTCCTGTACTTCCTATCTTCGTCATGCACGAGACATTGGCATGGGTGAAGAACCTCGGCGGCGTCGAGAAGATGCACGAGATCAACATGAAGAAGTCGAACATGCTTTACGAAGAAATCGACCGCAACAGCATGTTCGTCGGCACAGCAGAGAAAGACTCACGTTCAATCATGAACCACTGCTGGGTCATGGCAGAAGGCCGTGAGAACCTCCAGGATGCATTCATGGCATTCGCAAAGGAACGCGGCATGGTCGGCATCAAGGGTCACCGTTCAGTCGGCGGCTTCCGCGCCTCGTTGTACAACGCCTGCCCGATCGAGTCAGTCGAAGCACTCGTCCAGTGCATGCAGGACTTCGAAAAAGCCAACAAGTAAATCAGGAGTTTTAGGAATTTAAGGAGTTTTAGGAATTTAGGTAACGCACCTGCAATCCTCAAACTCCTTAAACACCTAACACACAAATACATACAAACCTCAAACAACTTTAAAATACCTAAAAATGAAAGTATTAGTAGCAACAGAAAAGCCATTTTCAGCAACAGCTGTCAATGGAATCCAGAAAATAGTTGAAGAAGCGGGTTACAGCTTCGCGAAACTTGAAAAATACACAGACGTCCAGCAGTTCTACGATGCAGTGGCCGACGCTGACGCTCTCATCGTCCGTTCCGACAAAGTGACGAAGGAAGTCATCGACCACGCAAAGAACCTGAAGATCGTCGTCCGCGCCGGCGCAGGTTTCGACAACCTCGACCTCGCAGCTTGCACAGCAAGAGGCATCGTCGCGATGAACACACCAGGCCAGAACTCAAACGCAGTCGCCGAACTCGCCATCGGCCTCATGGTTTATATGGCACGCAACACCTTCAAGCCAGGCACAGGCTCGGAGCTTAAGGGCAAGAAGATCGGTATCCAGGCTTACGGCAACGTCGGCCGCCTCGTCGCTGAAAAGGCAAAGGCATTCGGCATGGAAGTCTGGGCATACGACCCATTCGTCCCGACCGAGAAGATGGAAGCTGAAGGCGTGAAAGTTCCTGCAACACTCGAAGAACTCTACGCAAACTGCGACTACATCTCATTGCACATTCCGGCAAACGAACAGACAAAGAACAGCATCAACTACGGTCTTCTTTCAAGAATGCCAAAGGGTGGCTGCTTGGTCAACACAGCCCGCAAGGAAGTCATCAACGAGGCCGACATGGAGAAGATGCTCGCCGAACGCACAGACTTCAAGTATGTGACCGACATCGCTCCGGTGAACGCAGAGACGTTGGCACAGTTCGCCCCACGTTTCTTCGCAACACCTAAGAAACAGGGCGCCGAGACAGCAGAAGCAAACCTCAACGCAGGTCTCGCAGCAGCCCGCCAGATCGTCGGATACTTCAAAGACGGTTGCACGAAATTCCAAGTTAACAAATAATTTCAGTTTTAAGAGTGAAGTGTCGGAAGTTGAGTTTTCAGCCCCGCACTTCACTCTCAACTTTAAAAATAATCAGATATGTCAGTAATCAAACCTTTCAAAGGCTATCGTCCTACAGTTGATATCGCCGAGAAGCTCGCTTCAAGACCATACGACGTTTTGAACACAGAGGAAGCACGCGAGGAATGCAAGGGCAACCCATACAGCCTTCTCCACGTGACGAAAGCCGAAATCGACCTTCCTGCAGGCCATAAAGACAGCGACCTCGAGACATACATCAAAGTCGTCGAGAATTTCAACGCATTCAAGGACTACGGATGGCTCGTCCAAGACAACGAAGAGAAACTTTACATCTACGCACAGAGCATGAACCCGACAGAAGCCGACGCACACTGGCAGTATGGCATCGTAGCATGCGCATGGAGCGAGGACTACGTCAACAAGGTGATCAAGAAACACGAACTCACACGTAAGGACAAGGAAGAGGACCGCATGAAGCACGTCCGCATCACCAACGCCAACGTCGAGCCTGTGTTCTTCGCATATCCGGCGGTGAACGAGATTGACGCCATCGTCGATAACATCGTCCGCCACCAGAAGCCGATTTACGACTTCATCGCCAAGGAAGACGGCTTCGGCCATCGTTTCTGGACCATCGACGACAAGGCCACCATCGACCGCCTCGTCGAGCTTTTCGCCACCAAGGTTCCGGCCATGTACATCGCCGACGGTCATCACCGCAGCGCGGCAGCAGCCCTCGTCGGCCAAGAGAAGAAAGAAAACAACCCTAACCACACAGGCAAGGAGGAATACAACTTCTTCATGACAGTGATCTTCCCAGACAACCAGTTGAAAGTCATCGACTACAACCGCGTCGTGAAAGATTTGAACGGCCTCAGCAAGGCTGACTTCATCGAGGCACTCGGCAAGACATACGTCGTCGAAGATATGGGAACAGAAATCTACAAGCCTGCCAAGCTCCACGAACACAGCATGTATCTCGACGGCCACTGGTACAAGATGAGCGCTAAACCAGGCACATACAACGACAACGACCCGATCGGCGTCCTCGACGTTAAGATTTTGAGCGACAACGTCCTCGACAACATCCTCGGCATCAAGGATCTCCGCACCGACAAGCGCATCGACTTCGTCGGCGGCATCCGCGGTCTCGGCGAGCTGAAACGTCGCGTTGACAGCGGCGAGATGAAGGTCGCATTCGCAATGTACCCTGTCTCAATGAAACAGATCATCGACATCGCCGACAGCGGCAACATCATGCCACCTAAGACAACATGGTTTGAGCCGAAACTCCGTTCAGGCCTCGTGATTCACACACTCGAATAGTCAGGAGAGCGCAAAGCGTTCACATAATGAAACTGCGGGATGCCAAAGACGTATCTCGCAGTTTTTTGTCACCACGAATAGCACGAATAACACGAATGTTTCTATCCCGTTGGATAACGCAGATTTTCTGTAAATACTTAAAAAAATCCGCGTTTCATCTGCGGGAAAATGTATATCTTTGCACGTTTTAATTTCACAAACTGATGGAAAAAAATTTCGACCCGAATGCGGCAGCGGCTTTAGGTTCAGGAATCTACGGACTGCCATGCACGGCTGATGAAGCCGAAATCATTATAATCCCTGTTGAATGGGAGCTTACGACAAGTTACAACCGCGGCACCGTTGACGGCCCGGCGGCGGTCTTCGACGGCTCGATGCAAGTGGATTTATGTCACCACGACTACCCTGACGTATGGAAACGCGGCATCTGGATGGACGAGTTCCCGAATGAGCTGCGCGAGCTTCACGACAGTCTCATCCCGGCGAGCGAGGAGATAATAGAAGCCATCGAGAACGGCGACGTCGATGAAAACCCGCAGGACTACGAGGAACGCTACAAAGCCATAGAAGACGGCTTCGAACAGATGTTCGCATGGCTGCGCGCACGCATCAGCTATTGGAAATCGAAGGGGAAGAAAGTGGGGCTTCTCGGCGGCGACCACAGCACCCCGCTCCCCTATCACCAATACCTCGGCATGACCGACGAGAAATACGGCATCCTCCACATCGATGCCCACAGCGACTTGCGCGAACAGTTCGAGGGCTTCAAATACTCACACGCTTCTATATTCTATAATGTATTGAAAATCAAAAACGTCGAGAGACTCGTCCAGGTTGCCATCCGCGACTACTGTCATCAGGAGAAACAATTAATAAAGGAGTCGGACGGCAGAGTCGTCGCCTTCTACGACCGCGACAACCGCCGCCGCATGTACGAAGGCTGCACCTGGAAGCTCATCTGCGATGAAATCATCGACAACCTGCCCGAAAAAGTTTACATCTCGGTTGACATCGACGGCCTCGACCCGAAGCTCTGCCCGAACACCGGCACGCCTGTCCCCGGCGGCATGGAATACGAGGAGCTGATGTATCTGCTTAACAAAATCAAGGAGTCGGGGAAAGAAGTTCTCGGCTTCGACCTCTGCGAAGTGTCGCCGGGCGAAAACTCCGAGTGGGACGGCAACGTCGGCGCGCGGGTGCTTTACCATCTTTGCGGGATAATTTGACCTTTCGAGTTTCAATCTAAAACAGACCGGAGATGACGAAAAGAATCTTGCTTTTTTACACCTTATTGATAATGTCTTCATTGACTGCTTTCACGCAGAATGATTACAAACTGCCGGATAGTTTGTTAATTTCACTTCAAAACAACAGCAATCACGATGTAAACCACGTGGAGTCATTGGCAGACATAATTGATAATCTGATAATTAACAATCAATACGAAGAAAGCAAGAGATACATTGATGAGATGTCGGACATTTCCGATGAACTCAAAAACGACTACGTCAGTGCCGTCACTATTTTTTACAAAAACAGTTATCTCTTTTTCACGAGGAACGCATATAAGGAATGCATAAACCAGTTGCTGAACGCAAAAAACATGCTTGAACCGCTCAACAACAGCGAGAAAGTGATGACATACAAAATCCGCATCAGCAACCTGCTCGGAATCTGCTATTCAAAGACGCAAATGTACTCGGAATCGTATCAGTGCTACGAGAAGTCGATTGAAATCAACAAAATACTGCAAGACAAGAACATAGGTTCAGTAATCATGCAGAACATGCTTGTACTTCAGAACATGCTTCAAAGTTATCCCGACAAAATCAGGATTGCGAAGGAACTTTTGAACAATCCCGATTTCGGTGACAACATGAAAAACGAAGTATATTTTGAAATCATCGGCAACTACATGAATATCAATGCACACGACACTGCCAGCATGTATATCGACACGGTGATGAAACGCGCGAACAGCAATCACGACAAGGCAATGGCACTTGCATTGAAAGGTTGTAATCTGAACGGATTGGAGAGATACAACGAAGCGAAAATGTATTTGAAAAAGTGTCTGGCAATGCCGGAGTCAAACCACAATCAGATTGAGCTGTATTGCTGCGGCCACATATCCATTTCGTATTACCAGCTTGAGGAATACGACTCGGCGTTCTATTACATCGACGAAGCCTTCAACAAAGCCAAAGAGTACGATTTCCTCGACTGGCAGATTTATTCCCTTGAGCAGAAATGCGATTTCCTGCATGAACAGGAGATGTACAAGGATTTCGCCGACAACATCATCATTTACAACAAGTTGAATGACAGCTTGAAGGAATTGCAAAACCTCAACGACCTCGACAAAATCATGCTCCGCAAACAATACAAGGAAATGGAGGAGCAGCTTCAGAAGAAGATTGAAGAAAACAGAATCAAGCAATACAAGCTTGTCATTTTCATCATCATTCTCGCCGCCTCAGCCACCATCGCCATCACGCTTTTGCTTCTGAACAGAAAGAACATCTTGCTTAAGAGCAAGAAAATCAAGGAGGAGGCTTTGTCGAAGGAACTTGAGATGCGAAACCGCGAACTGGCATCCAACGTTGTAATCCTTATGAAAAAGAACGAGGTCTTCGCTGACATCGTGAAACGTCTTCACACAATCAAAGACAACGCCGTCAAAGATGAGACAAAAGACGCCATCGACAGAATCACAAAAGACATAGAGAAGACCATCGAAGGCAAGTTCTGGGAAGAGTTCGAGATGCGTTTCAAGAATGTTCATTCCGACTTCTACAACCGTTTGATGAAAAAATACCCCGACCTCACACCAAGCGAAGTGAGACTCTGCTCTTTCCTCAAACTCGACCTTTCGACCAAAGATATTTCATCGATAACAGGACAGAGCGTGCCTTCAATCGAGAAGGCAAGAAACCGTTTGAGGAAGAAATTCGGAATTGCAACCGGAGAGAACATCAACATGAGTGGCTTCATACAAAAAATATGAGTTTCCGGGCATTGTCACAGTAATGTCACAGTAAATAAAAAGCGACATCGTTGATTTTCAACGATGTCGCTTTTTTATTCATTTGTCCTGTCACAACTTTGTCATGGTAAAATTTCATAATTGTCACAGTTTTGTCTGTGCCGAAAAATTGACCAAGCCATTAATATATTATATTTTTGCATCACGAAATCACTAAAAAGCATTTGTAAAATGAAAAAACAAAATTCAGACAAAACGACACAGATTGACGAGTCGGAAGAGAAATTCCGGACTCGTGGGAAAATGTTAGAAAAACTAATCGAACAAATCTATCAAGGAGAAAAAGAAAAAAATTAATCACAAAATCACAATTATGAAGAAAAACTTATTTTTACTGACGATGTTGCTGGCAGTATTGATGCCAGGCGCATTTGCACAGATCACCGACTATGTGGTGATTGGCACAAAAACGCAATCGAGTTCGACTGCACCTTTCAACCAGTCGTACAAGTATTCCTACAGCGAATGCATCTATCCGAAAAGTTCATTCAGCGGACCTGTTACGATTTACTCCCTTTCGTACAACTGCGCCAAAGTGAAGGCCTTGACAATCACGGATTTCAAGATTTATCTCGGAGTGACATCAAAATCATCAAACGGAAGCAGCAACTGGACTCCCGAACAGGAGCTGACACTTGTTTACGACCATGCCAACGTGGTTGTCGGCGAAAGTACAGGCTGGCAGGAAATCATGCTTGACACACCTTTTTTATATGACGCGACCCAAAACCTTGTCGTCGTCATAGCTAAGAAAGGCAAGGTATCGAACAGCACTTTGACTTATTATTTCTCGAACACGGCAAACTCCATCATGTACCGTCAGAGCAAGACCGACGAATCATTCGCCAACCATCCGGGTACAACAGCTTCAACATCAACGACCAACTTCAGGGCTAACATCAAAATTGGTGTAGGACCTTATTTGGCCGGATGTGACAAACCGACGGATCTGTCACAAATTGGCGCCACAGCCCATTCAGTGACAATCAACTGGAAACCGGCAGAGGACACTGATTCATGGGACGTTTACATCGGAGAGACACCGGATGAGGACACCGAACCAACCGCAACGGTAAGCGACACGACATACACATTCACAAGCCTTGTCCCGGCGGAAGAATATTACTGTTATGTGAGGACGAGCTGCGGTGAAACCGACAAGAGCGAGTGGGTGCCGGTGCAGACCATGACCGACCCTGACTTCACAGGAGAAGGCACTGCTGACGCTCCATACCTTATTTACACATTAGACAACATCAACACCGTCATCTATGCGATGGAGCATAACTGGTCAACATACGGCAAGTATTTCAGACTGATGGACGACATCGCCACGCTCACAAGACCGATAGGCACCGATAACGTTTTGTTCAGAGGCGACTTCGACGGCAACGGACATTTCATCACACTTGACCTCAACGGAAGTCAGTTCCAGGCACTGTTCGCACGTCTCGGCATCGGAGCCAACGTCCACGATGTCAATGTTGACGGAACCATCACAGCCACATCAACTTACGCCGGTGGCATCTGCGCCATCATTTCAGAAGCAGGCGGTCATTCGACAGAAAACATATACATCAGAAACTGCACCAACTATGCGACAATCAACGGAAGTTCACGTGCAGGAGGCATCATCGGCATGTCGAACCTCAGCACACAGTCGCAATACACCAAGCTCTATGTCGAGAACTGCGTCAACCGTGGTGTCATAAACTGCACTGAAGGTTTCATTGGCGGCATCGCTGGCGTTCTCGCGAACAACGCAATATTAGACGGATGCTACAACAGGGCTGACGTAGCCGGAAACTCAACTATCGGCGGCATTTTCGGTGAAATAGACGGAAGCACCGCAAGAAACTGCTACAACAAAGCCGACATCACATCATACGGCCTGACCACACCAGAAAGCATCATCGGCGGCATCGGCGGTTCGCTTTACAACTCAAGCCTTTACAACTGCTACTCCATCGGCGACATCACCGGCATCTACGGTGTCGGCGGTTTGCTCGGCGAGTTCATGAACGCCATCACAACCGGCACATATTATGTGAAGAACGTTTACGTTTCAGGCAATGTCATAGCATCTCCCGACACAAACAGGAAAGGCTTCATTTTCGGCGACATCGTGACCGACAACCCGGAGAACTTCATCGTTGACAACGCATTCTACGAGAGCAACGGACAGAGCCTCAACCCGTGGGGCGGCAACAAGACCCCGTCAGCCACGAATGTCTGCTCATATTCGCAGTCAACATCAAATCCGACCGAATTCGTTTTAAGCCAGCCTGCCGGCGGCTCAACCGACCTGCTCAGTGTTCTTAACACATGGGCCGCGGGCGGAGAAGAATACACTTCATGGTATGCTGACATCTATAGCGTGAACGCAGACCACCCGACACTCGGCGAGGTTGAAGAGCCAGGCATCAGCATCACACCGAAAAAACTCGACTTCTTCTATCGTCCGATCGGAGCGAAAATGTTCAGCGAAAGTCTCTCACTCACCAACGACTCCGACATTCCGCTGACAATCACCGACATCAGCTTTGACGAAGACAACACCTTTTTCATGTTTGAAGGAGAAGAACCTGAAATTCCGTTCACGATTCAGCCAGGCATCACCAACAAGATCAATATCACGACAGACCCGGAAGCCACAGTGACCCCAGGTGCATTCCTGACAAAACTCGGAATCACATATTCTTCGAGATCGTATAAGGAGGCATACATCAACGCAATAGCTTACCAGCCGGTCGAGCCGGATGTTGTCGAGCTGCACACCGTCATCAGCAGTTATCCGTTCAACATCACGCAAAGCACGCTTCCGCTTAACAAGAACTACAATCTTCATAGCGAAGAGACAAGCGGCCCTGACGGAGTGTATAAGATGACTTTTGACACCGATGTCGCTCTGACAGCCACATTGACAGGCTGCAACAATCCTGCGATGGCGATTTACAAAGAAGACTTCAACGGCAAGGACTATCCTGATGTTGACAACTTCATCTATTCTGGACGAGGCGACATCACGGATGTCACGATGCCTGCCGGCACATATTACCTCGTTGCAAGTGCGACAAGTTCGCAATACATCTTGGATGTAAACACAGAAACAATTCCGTTGCCGCTCGAGCCGACAGCTGTTTCACCTGCTGACGGACAGACCAACCTTGAAGGGACAGTGCAGCTCGTTTTCGGGAAAGGCAATTACGCCACAGAATATCAGATTCTATGCGGAACAACAAACCCTCCGACAGAAGTCGTCATGGATTGGACAAACGACTTCGGCGCTGTAGCCACCGTTGACGTTGACATCAATTCAGTAGGGCAATTCTAAATAAAACTCTTTGATAATCAAATAAATATTTGTATATTTGC
>JAUNNU010000037.1 GCA_030537295.1 Bacteroidia bacterium | reverse complement strand
ACAATATTTTTTCAAACGTGAATAAAAAAAGTTTTATTTTTGCAAAAATTTTATTTACGGTCTTAAATTATAGAAAAATGATTCAGAGAATCCAGACACTTTACATGTTTTTGTCCGCAATTTTAGGCGGTCTTCTTTTTGCTTTCAATCTTGCATCTTTTGATTATGGTGACGTGATGATGAATCTGTCTGTTCTTGGCGTTGATAATCAATTTGATGCAACGTATTTCAGCAGTGCATACACATGGCCGTTGGCTGTGTTGGCTGTTTTGATGACGGTTCTTCCGGTAATCACGTCTTTCCTTTATAAGAAACGTGAGGTTCAGGTGAAACTCTGCCAGCTTGATATGCTTTTGAACGTTATCTTTGTGGTTTTGGTGTTCTTGTACTATGTATCGGACGTCCAGGAAACCATTAATGCCGAAATCGCAATTTACCGGATTGGAATTTATTTCCCGTTGGCGAGTATGATTTTCAGCTTGTTGGCAATCAGGGGCGTCAAGAAAGACATTGAACTTTTGAAATCTGTTGATAGAATCAGATAGTTTTTGTTATCTTGTTAAAGTCAATATGGCATCAAATAATCGTTTGGTGCCATTTTTCTATCCATTTCGTAAACTTCCATATTTGAGATTTCTTTTCCTTCAATTTGGAATCTGATCATTGTTATGACTTTGTGGAATCCGGAGTTGCCGGCGGCGCCTGGGTTTATATGCAGAAGATTCAGTTTGGTGTCGCGCATCACCTTTAATATATGTGAGTGTCCGCTGATGAAAATGTCAGGTTTCTCGTTGGTCAGCAAAAGTGTCATACCTGTCTCGTATCGTCCGGGATAACCGCCGATGTGTGTCATGACTATTTTCACATCTTCAACTGTAAATATTTGGATTCTTGGAAACATCAGTCTCAATTCCTGTCCGTCAACGTTGCCGTAAACGGCACGTAACGTCTTGAATGCCGAGAGCCTGTCGGCGACTTCGGTGCTACCGATGTCGCCGGCATGCCATATCTCGTCACAACCCTTGAAAAAATCAAGGATTTTCGGATTAAACCATCCGTGAGTGTCGGATAATAACCCTATTTTCTTCATCTGATTTAATGAATCGTGTATGAAAGTCCCAAACTGAACACTTCCTTGAACTGGAGAATGTCGTCGGCGTGTTTGTTGTCAACATCGTTCCACGGGAATGCGTCTTCATCATAGACGAGTCTTGCTGAAACATTGCAGTTGAGCCAGTCATTGACCTTGAGTGTCAGGAGGTTGTCCCAGTCGAAGTCAAAAGGACATGAGTAATTTCTGTTGAGTTCGTTGATGTAATCGACGAACACGTCCAACTTCGAGGTGAAGAGTACGTTCTTGAACACATCTGCTTTGAACTTTGCGGTCACTTTGGCACCGAGTTCCCAGTGTGTCTTGTCGCCGTGTTTTATGAGTTCGCCTGTAATCTCGTCATATTCGGCGGCTTTGACACCGTAGCGGCCTTCATCGGCGAAGACCTGATCGTTCACGATGGTCACGCGGCCCGTCAAAGGTGACACGTTCATCGAAAACACCACGCGTGCGTCTGATTTGGTCGGAGTCCAGTCAACACCAAGACCGAGTGCTATATAAGCTGGAGCCATGAATTCTGACACTTTTGCGGTATCGACCGACTTGTAGTCGTAGCCGGAGGCGAATTGCGTCTGGAACGTGAAGTTCGCTGATGCATAAAGTTTGTCTTTCACAACGTTGTAACCGTAGAGTGACCCGATGAACAGGCGGTCGTCAGTCTTGATAGGTCTTTTCTTCACATCAAAATAGTTGTAACCGAGTTGGAAGTCAAAGTCGTTCTCCCATTTGTGCTTGTCTTTGTTGTAGTCAAGGTTGTAAACAGCGGTTCCGAGCAAGTTGATGTTGTCTTGTCCACCGGCTGCCCAGTTGTCAAAATGACTTTGGGCGAAATTGAGTCCGACCATTCCGCCGTGAGTCCATGGCGATTCTTTTTTTTCCGCATCCTGTGCGAAAACCATCTGCGCTGTCATCAGAAGCGCAATCAAGGGTAAAAATACTTTTTTCATTTTGTTTGTGATTTGATTTAATAATTATATTTCTCGATTTTGAATTTTTTAACACGAGTTACACAAGATATTTTCACGAGTTACACAAGTTTTATTTTGTCCGACATTTTGAATTTTTTAACACGAGTTACACAAGATATTTTCACGAGTTACACAAGTTTTTTGTCCAATCCTTTCTACTCAATAGGCGTTTCCGTCGTAATAGTTTCTTTCTCCAATCTTGAATGTGATTTCCTGTGATGTCCTTGTCCTTACAAGGCTGTCGTTTTTGACGCCCGGAGTCCACATCAGATTTTGCAGGAGCCTGATTGCTTCGTTGTCGCAGCCGCCTCCGACGCTGTTCTCAATCACGATGTTCGATGCCCTGCCGTCGGTCTCAATGATGAAATTCATCTTTACGGTTCCCTGGATTTCGAATTGTTTCGCTTGTTCGGGATATTGAAGCTCGTTGTGGAGGTATCCTCCAATAGTGGCTTGCGGATTTGAAAAATAAAAACGCGGTGAAGTGTGCAGTTCTTTTGTTTCATACACTTTGTTGCTTTTTTGTGTCGGGTAATTCTGGACCGGCAACATGGTGCGTGGGTTCTTCATTTCAGCTTTAGCGTATGATTTCGGAGAAAAATCAACTGTGTAATCCATCTGATATTCAATTGGTTTAGAATCTTTACTCGCAGGATGCCACTCAATCATCTTAACTAAACGGATTGCCTCTTCCGCACATTCCTCATCGAAACTTTCCGCCACCTTGAAGTCTTTCCCGATTCCATTTTTGTCAACAGTAAATGAAACCGATATTTTCCCGCCGAGTTTTTGGTCAAGGGCTTTCTGTGGATATATCATGTGGCTTTTTAAGATCTTGCCTGTCAACGCCTTGCCTGACACGGGCTCCGGTGTAATTGTCTGCGATTTAACATTCATGCATAACGACATGATTGTCAGCAAAATCGCAAAGGTCAGTGTTTTATATTTCCTCATATAGTTGTATTTACATATTTTTTTAAATCCTCGCAAATATAGTACAAATTTTCAATGCAATGTTACAAAAAAAATAATATTTTTGTGTTTTAATTTTTGAACGATGGAATACAGAAACAAAAAGGAAGATTCAAACATGATTTTCGGAGTTCATCCGATTGAAGAAGTGATAAAATCAGGTAAGGAATTTGAGAAGATTTTTGTGCAGAACGGGCTGCGTTCGCCGCAGATCTCGGCAATTTGCGGCTATGCGAAGGAGCAAGGGGTGCCGGTTCAATTTGTGCCGGTTGAGAAATTGAACCGTCTGACGCGGAAAAATCATCAGGGCATTGTGGCGTTTGTCTGCCCGATTTCCTACCAAAATATTGAAAATGTGGTCCCGATGGTTTATGAAGAGGGGAGGACTCCGTTTGTCGTCATTCTCGACCGCGTCACAGATGTCCGCAATTTCGGTGCTATCGCCAGAACCTGTTACGCCGCCGGTGTCGATGCCATCGTGATTCCTTCCCGCGGTTCGGCATTAATAAATGGTGACGCTATGAAGACATCCGCCGGAGCCCTCTCATTAATTAATGTGTGCCGTGTTGAAAATGTCAAGGATGCGATTGATTTCCTGAAGGCGAGCGGCTTGAAAGTCATAGCTTTTTCTGAGAAAGGCAAGCAGACAATATGGCAGGCTGACCTTACGGGACCGATTGCGATTATGATGGGATCGGAGGAAGACGGTATCAGCGAGGCGTATCTGAAACGCGTTGATGATCATTTGGTTATACCGATGCCTGGCGACATCGATTCGCTGAATGTCAGCGTGGCGACAGGAATCGTGGCATTCGAGGTGGTCCGGCAAAGAATCGGATGATTGTATGTTTCGTTGGTTATAAAAAAAGCGCCTTACGGCGCTTTTTTTTAATTTTCTTTCTTCTTGATGACTTCTTTGATTCTGGCTTTCTTGCCGCGGAGACCTCTGATGTAGAAGATTCTCGCTCTGCGCACAGAACCGACCTTGTTGACCTCGATGCTCTCAATCATTGGGTCAGCGATAGGGAAAATTCTCTCAACGCCGATGTTGTTGGAAATCTTTCTAACTGTGAATGTCGCAATCTTGCCTTCACCCGAACGCTGGAGAACTACACCCTGGAATTTCTGCAAACGCTCCTTGTTTCCTTCGATAATTTTGTAAGTCACCGTGATGGTGTCACCTGACTTGAATTGTGGAAATTCTTTCACTTCCACTTGATTTTCAACAAATTGAATTAATGGACTCTTCATTGTATGTATATTTATTTGTTTAATTTCTTGACTTTTAAAAAAACGTGCAAATATATAAAATTTTTGAATGCGTACAACATTTATTAATTTTTTTTCAGCATTTCATACATTTCTGGTCTGCGAATCTTCGTCCTTTCCAATGCTTGCTGGTATTTCCATTCATTTATCACTGCATCGTTGCCCGACAGCAGGATATCAGGAACGCTCCAACCTTTGTATTCACGCGGTCTTGTGTAAACCGGTGGTGAAACCATTCCGTCTTGAAATGAGTCGGACAGTGCGGATGTCTCGTCGGTCAGTGCGCCGGGAATCAGACGGACGAGGCTGTCGGTCAACACCGCGGCGGCAAGCTCGCCCCCGGACAGAACATAATTCCCGATGGAAACCTCCATCGTCACGAGATGTTCGCGTATGCGCTCGTCAATGCCTTTGTAATGGCCGCATAACATTATCAGATTTTGATTCATTGAAAGCTGATTTACAACAGGTTGCGTGAGAAGTATCCCGTCCGGACTCATATAAATCACCTCATCGTAATCGCGTTCCGACTTGAGCTTCGTGATGCAGTTGTCAACAGGCTCAATCATCATGACCATACCGGCTCCGGCTGAAAATGGATAGTCATCGACACGCCTGTGCTTGTCGGTGCTGTAGTCACGTAGATTGTGAAGGTGAATGTCAACGAGACCTTTGTTGATGGCTCTTTTTACGATGGATTCGGTCAACGGGCCGTTGAACATCTCCGGAAATATGGTGATAATGTCGATTCGCATAATGCTTGAATATATAATTTTTCCGGCTGCAAAATTAGTGTTTTTTTCCGAAAAAATATGTATTTTTGCGGCCATATTAATTAATGTATAAAAAATGAAGAAATTTTTATCACTTTTTGCGCTTCTGACCATTTTTTCGGGACTTTTCGCGCAGGTCGCACCAGGCAGATACTGGGTGCAGTTTTCCGACAAAAATAATACACCTTATTCTATTAATCGTCCGGAGGAATTTCTCAGCCAGCGGGCCTTGGATCGCCGTGCGAAATTCAACATCGCCATTGATGAGCTTGACATCCCGGTCAATCAGGCGTATATCGATGCTGTCGCAGGATGCGGAGCCGAAATCCTGAATCCGTCAAAATGGTTGAATGGTGTCACCGTAAGGGCGGTTGAGCCATCTGTCGTCGATGTCATCAAGGAGCTTGATTTCGTGGTGGATGTGCGCGGATGTTACGACAATCCACTGAAACAGGAAATAAAAGAGAAGTTTTATTTTGAAAATCTGTCGAACGCTGAATATGTAATCAGTCGCGAAACGGCGGTTGACTCCGAGTATTACGGTTTGGCCTTTGAACAGATTGATCAGCTCAACGGCATTGCTATTCACGATGCCGGATACACTGGCGAAGGCGTTTTGATAGGTATATGCGATGGCGGTTTTGCCGGGGCCGACAATATCTCGCTGTTTGCCGCGGCCCGCGAGGAAGGCCGTCTCCTCGGCACTCGCGACTTCGTTCACGGCGGCACTGGCGTTTTCAACGAGAGCGCGCACGGCACTGCGGTATGGGGACTGATTGGCGGAAAGATTGCGAACACTTACGTCGGCACCGCTCCGGATGCGATGTTTTTCCTGTGCCGCACGGAAGACGTGGGGACAGAAAACGTCATCGAGGAATACAACTG
Organism: Bacteroidia bacterium; assembly: GCA_030537295.1. GTDB lineage: Bacteria > Bacteroidota > Bacteroidia > Bacteroidales > F082 > Limimorpha. The sequence continues at coordinate 17,346 of JAUNNU010000037.1, read as the reverse complement.
GGTCTCCGGCGTGGAACTTTTAGACAGCATCGGCGCCGATATAATGAATTCATCGTTGAGCTATATCACTTTCGACAACCCGCTGATGAACCACACATACTACGAGATGGACGGAAAAACGGCCGTGATCACCCGCGGCGCAGAGATAGCGTGTTCGCGCGGACTTCTTGTCGTCAATTCCGCCGGCAACGAAGGCAGCGAACAAAACGAATGGCGTTGGATGGGTGCGCCGGCGGACGCCGAACATGTTCTTACAATCGGCGCGGTGGGCGTTGACGGGATCAGAGCACCGTTCAGCTCCATCGGGCCGACTTACGATAACAGGATAAAACCTGACGTGATGGGACATGGATATAATGTTTATATCGCCGGAAGTGTGGACGACTGGTTCGGAAGAGGCAGCGGCACTTCATATTCTTCGCCGGTCGTCTGCGGCATGACGGCTTGCCTCATGCAGGCAATGCCGGGAAAAACTCCGCAAGAGATTATGGATTGTCTGAAAAATTCAGGAAATTATTCAGACAGCCCTGACAGCTTCTATGGTTATGGAATCCCAGATTACGTAAAAGCATTGAATTTTCTTGATTTAAAAGAGCCCGAAAACGAGGCTTCGGAACTCATAAAAATCTATCCAAATCCGTCAAATGGCGTGATTTTCGTTGATTTCGGCGTGGAAGGCGAGAAAAACATTCAAGTGTTCAATCAACTTGGTCAGATGATTTATAACACTGATATTCAAGATGATAACTCTGAAATTGAAACATTTTTGACAAGTCTTGCATCTGGCGTGTATGTGGTGAAAATGACCTGTTATGAAAAAAATATTTCAACAAAACTTATTAAGAATTAAAGAGTTATGAAAAATGTGAAAATATTTTGAAAAAAAATGCTGCAAAGTGTTGCGCATATTGAAAATATGTGTACCTTTGCAGCGTTTTTGAAAGGGAGACAAACACTGAAGGTTCTTTGAAAAGCTCCTGAACAAAAACGGTAAAGCCCAGGTGGTGAAATTGGTAGACACGCTACTTTGAGGGGGTAGTGACGAATGCGTCATGCAAGTTCGACTCTTGTCCTGGGCACCAAAAAGAATCCGAGAAGTTCCACCTGCCCATGTGGTGAAATTGGTAAACACGCTACATTCAGGGTGTAGTGAGCGGACGCTCTTGGAAGTTCGAGTCTTCTCATGGGCACAAAGAAATAAATCGGCAAATGTCGATTTTTTTGTTTATGGTGTTTTGTTAACGTGAGAATTTTTTTTGAAAAAATGTATCACGTATGAAAAAAAAGTTGTATTTTTGTGCGTTTTTTAAACGTTGAATTATCAAAAATTATCATAATGAAAAAGAACAAGTACGAAAAACCGCTGGTAAGTGTCGTTGACTATGAGTTAGAAAACAATATCGCCGATGGTGAAAGTGATGATGGTGCTGTTGTCTCTGTTACCGCGAAAGGTATGTCCATTGAGGTGGAGAGTGAAGTAATCACTTATCCGTGATTTTTGTTATCGCTTATCGGTCAATGTTTAATAGCATTTAAAATGATAGTCATGATTGAGACTGTCATTTTTTGTTAATTAACAATTTATATGGTTTGTTCAGTGACTCTGTCAATTGCTAATCAGTCAGTTATGGTGGCTGGTGAAAAATCTTTTGATTTATTCAGACGTATAATGGGGATGGGTGAGTTTGTCGTAAATGAAGGGATTTTGAACGATGACGCCCTGAAGATTGTCTTTGACAAACAATTGGAAGATATTGAATTTGAACCGTATTTTTCTGTTGAAGCAAACGATACGATTTATTCTTTTGGCGAAAGTAACGGCTGTGCTGTCGTTACTTTTGAAGATTCAAAAAGACGTGTTCCACGCTTCAGAATGGAGCAGATTTCGCAAAATTATTTTCTTGCTACCGAGGCTGAAGATCCCAATCAGGTCAGGATGGCGTTGTGGTATGCATTGATTTTCTCATTTGCAAAAAGGAATTTATTCACCATCCACGCATCATGTGTTGTCTTTAAGGATGAAGCGGTGCTTTTCCTCGGAAAGTCAGGGACGGGCAAGAGCACTCACACCAAACTTTGGTGCGACAATTTTGAAGGTGCTTCGCTTCTCAACGATGACTGTCCGATAATTCAAATTGGTGAGAGGATTTTGGTTCACGGGTCGCCCTGGAGCGGCAAGACGCATTGCTACAAGAAGCAGTGTTTCCCGCTCAAAGCCGTTGTTAAACTGAAACAGGCTCCCGAAAATAAAATGTACCAGCTTGACAAGCAAAAGGCGGTGGCCGCAATATACCGGTCTTTTCAACCTATCCTGGTTAAAAACGAGATTTTTGCAGATTATGTTTTCGACGCAATGTCCGAAATAATTTCAAATGTTCCTGTCTATCACTTCGACTGTCTCCCAAATGTTGAGGCGGCAATGCTTTCAAAAAAGATGATATTCGGTGAATGAAATATTAATCTTTTAATCATTTGTTTCTGAACCAGTTGCGTAGATAAATCAGGTAAGAACTGAATGCGTTTTTGCCATATTTCCTTTTTAGCCATTTGGGAGATGGAAACGCCTCCGAAAAAAACACGACGGCGAAAATCCAAGGAGTCTTCATCTTCGAAAAAATGTCTTTCAATTTGTTTTTCTTGTTTTTGCCGACATCATTCTTAAGCATATCATTGATGTCTATTGGCTTGCAATCAATATAACGCTCTTCGATTTGCGCGCCGAAATGCTGGTTCAGGATGTTCAAAGTGTATGAAACGGCTTCCGTCAGTTTTGCCGATTTTGCGATTCCATCAACTTTGTCCCAGTCGATTTGCGGCTTGTATTTTAAGATATATTCACGTATATCAATCAGTTGGTAAAATTTTCGGTTTGCGCCGTGCTCGAAGAAATGTTTGCAGAGAAACACCAAGTTGTATTCTGGTGAAAGATATTTTATCCGTTGTTCATCTTCTGATTTCGGGAGCGACGATTTGTATGCGTCTTCGTTGGTTTTGCCGGAGTTTCTGCCATAAAGCCTGCAATGAATTTCAACCATGATGTCGCCGAAATCCAAAGCCGGCAGGTGATTTGCGTATCCGTGCCGCAGACTTAGGTCAATGAGTTTTTTTGATTTGTATGAACCCGGCGCGATTTCTTCATGATTTCTGAAACCAATGTTTTTCAGTGCGTTGTATGCGCTGATTGCCCTGTCTTCGGGTACGAAAATGTCGAGGTCACTCATGAGACGGATGCCGGTGTCGTCATAGACGTCGGGGAGAATTTGGCCGCCTTTTAGAACGACAAAATCCCCGATGATGTCGGGAAGCCTTTGCAGAAAAGAGAATTTCTTATCATTTTTTACAGTGAATCTGATGTGGCTTTTCCGAAGTGCGGTTCTCGCTTCTTCCGTAAGGACATCTGTCAACCCATTCAGATACAATGATTTATTGATGATGGCATACAGTCCTTGATTCCTTGAAATCTTTAACATTTCCTTTTCATCCATCCGCTTGGCTATTGTCCACACCGAAAATTTTTCCTCTTCTTCAAGATGAAATTTAGTGACTTTTAATATGAAATCAATTTCCGGACTGTACATCGTTTATATTTTTTGCAAAAATACGCAAAAATGAAAACATGATAAGAAAATTTCATAATTTTGCAGGTCAAAAAAATACCGGATGAACGCCATTGAGTTTGAGAATATTTCAAAACAATATCGTCTGGGGCTTGTAAGCACCCGCAGTCTGCGCCATGACCTCAACAGGTTATGGGTCACGAAGGTTTTGGGTAGGGAAGACCCGTATTTGAAAATCGGCGAGCGCAACGACCGCACCGTCAAAGGCGGCAGCGACTACGTATGGGCTTTGAAAGACGTGACTTTCAACGTGAAACAAGGTGAAGTCGTGGGAATTATAGGACGCAACGGCGCCGGAAAATCAACGTTGCTGAAGATACTCTCGCGTGTGACGGGACCGACTACGGGCGTGGTGAGAGCTAATGGCAGGATAGGTTCTCTGCTGGAGGTCGGAACGGGGTTTCATCCGGAGATGACGGGTCGCGAGAACATCTTCCTCAACGGCGCAATCCTCGGCATGACAAAATCGGAGATCTCATTGCGACTTGATGAGATTATTGACTTTTCGGGTTGCGAACGTTACATCGACACACCCGTAAAACGCTACTCGACCGGGATGCTCGTGCGACTCGGATTCGCCGTGGCCGCACACCTCGACACCGACATTCTCGTCGTTGATGAAGTCCTCGCCGTGGGAGACTCGGAGTTCCAGAAGAAAGCCATCGGCAGAATCCGCAACGTGAGCAGCGGCGGCAGACGTACGGTGCTTTTTGTGAGCCATAACATGGCAAGCGTGCGGAGACTCTGCACGCGGGGGATTGTCCTTGACGAAGGCTGCATCGACTATGACGGCGACGTCGAGACAGCCATAGAACGCTATTCGGGCGGCAACGCCGTGAACATGAAATCACTGTCTTTTGACGACCTCGCCAACGCACCTGGCAACGATTTCGTCAAAATAAGGAAACTTGAGATAAGACCGGCCGCGGGAAATAAAATCACGGTTGATTCTGGGTTCGATGTGGAACTTGTCTTCCAAAATTACAGGAAAAATGAAGCACTTGATGTCCTGTTCAGGTTCTTTACGAGAGAAGATCTGCTCATTTTTGAACAGTCAAAGGTGCTTTCTCCTGACAAAAATTCTCAAATTGGGGAATATAAAGTCGTTCTCCATGTCCCATCCAACTTTTTAAACAATGGGACTTATATCATGAAATTGTTTTTTCGTGAGAGTGCGAAGTATATTGTTTTTGGACCGTATAGCATTGGTTTTGAGATAGATAATGGCAATAAGCATGGAATTATAGGAAGCGAATTTGAAGTTGAGAGTTCGTTTTCAGAAGGTTGAGATTTGTGACTTTGTAAATATTTTTTTACAGTAAGACAATTTTATAAAAATAATTGCATATCTTTGCACGCTTTTTTTAACTTAATATAAATAAAATATTTATGGCGAATTTTGCATTGGTAGGTGCAGCTGGATACATTGCACCGAGGCATTTGAAAGCAATTGCTGACACTGGGAACAGACTTGTGGCGGCATGTGACAGGTTCGACAGTGTTGGTCGCCTCGACAGTTTTTTTCCTGACTGCGCATTTTTCACAGAACAGGAGTTGTTTGACAGATATTGCAGCAAGGTGAAGGGTACGGATGAAAACATCGACTGGCTTTCAGTTTGCACTCCGAACTATACACACGACGCATTTATTCGTTACGGTCTCCGTCTCGGAGCGGATGTGATTTGCGAGAAGCCGGTGGTGCTGAACCCATGGAACATTGACGCTCTTATGAAAGTTGAAGAAGAGACCGGCTGCAAGGCATATAACATTCTGCAACTCAGGCTTCACGACAGCATCACGGCTCTCAAGAAAAAAGTTGAGGAAGGCCCTAAAGACAAGATATACAACATCGACTTGACATATATCACGTCGCGCGGGAAATGGTATTACTCTTCGTGGAAGGGCGACAACCACAAAAGCGGCGGCGTCGCCACGAACATCGGCGTGCATTTCTACGACATGCTTCAGTGGATCTTCGGTCCTGTACAGGAGAACATCGTCCATGTGATGAGCTTCGACCGCGTCGCGGGTTATCTCGGCCTTAAGAACGCCAGAGTGCGTTACTTCCTGAGCATCAACGCAGAATGCCTCCCCGAAAACGCTGTCCAAGGTGAGAAGAAAACCTACAGGACGTTGAACATCGACGGCGATGAGTTCGAGTTCAGCGAAGGCTTCACCGAACTTCACACAAAGAGTTATCAGAATATCCTGGCGGGAAACGGCTTCCGCATCTCGGAGGCGAGACCGTGCATCCAGATTGTTCACGACATCAGAAACGCCAAGCCGGTCGGTCTTGTCGGCGACTATCATCCGTTGGCGAAAATGCCGTTGGCGAAACACCCGTTCGGATGGGATGATGTTAAGTATTAATCTGTAAATCATATTTGTAAATTGATTTCTGAAGATAAAATACCGGTTTTCAATGATGTCCGCAAGGATGAACTGCTGGAGGCGAACAAAAACGTAGCCGTCTCCAACTTGTTCGACCTGTCAACACTCGGCGATGAAGAGGTTGAGAAGGTTTTTAAAGTTCTGTTTCAGCCGATAACTGACGAGACCTTGACGTGGTTGAATGACTATTCCAAGAAAAGTATGGATGTCGAGGATGGGACTGGGCATGTGGTGTTAGGCGAGTGGTTTCTCAACAACCAGCGTTACCTTAACAGGTATATGATTAAGGTGAATGAGAAACTTGAGACCGGCGGTTACTTCATCGGCAGTTTTATCACTGCGAGGAAACGACACGATAAATATTACACGAAAGGCTACCCGAAATGGTTCGCCCGTCTGCTTTTCTCATTTGACTTCCTGTGGCATCGTGTCTGCCCGAAGCTGAAGCTGACCAAGAAGTTCTATTTCCTCGTGAACAGAAGCGTGAAACGTGCGCTTCCGCGTATGGAAGTCATGGGTAGGCTTTATTATTGTGGATTCGAACTGTACAAGGAACTGTATGTCGGAGAACATTATTTCTTCATTGCGAAAAAAGTGAAAGAGCCGAGCACCGACGAGCATCCGTCGTATAGTCCTTTGATTAAGTTGAAGAGGATTGGCAAAGACGGGAAAATCATCGATGTCTATAAGTTCCGCACGATGTATGCCTATTCTGAATATCTTCAGAAGGACATGTACGACTCCAACAAGCTCGCCGATGGTGGAAAGATTCAGGATGACTTCAGGATTTCAGGCTGGGGTGCGTTCATGCGGAAATACTGGATTGACGAATGGCCGATGTTCATCAACGTGCTTAAGGGTGACATGTGCGTCATCGGGGTCAGACCGTTGAGCCGGCATTTTTACAGTCTGTACTCGCCTGAATTGCAGAAGATGAGGATAAAGTTCAAGCCGGGGATGTTCCCGCCGTTTTATGCCGACAATCCTGTCACGCTGGATGAAATTCAGGAAAGCGAGATGCGTTATCTCAAAGCTTACGAACAGCATAAATTCCGTACAAAATGGGTTTATTTCTGGAAGATAATGAAGAATATACTCATTAAGCACAAGCACTCAAAATAATGATTTTAAAACATATAGGAGGATGATGAATCTTCCTATTTTTATTTATTAAAAAAGTGTAGGAACAATTAAAAAAAACATTATCTTTGCCGCCGAAAAATTATCAATTGTGAAAATCAAGACCTGATTGTAGGATTTCACCTTAATGTTTGTAAAGTTTTGATTTTCAAAAGAGTAAGAAAAACGCCTGTTGGGTTCGTGTGACTCAAGGGGCGAAGCTGTGCAAAGACATTTGCGAATTTCATATAAAAATTGGTGATGAAAGAAGAAAATTGGGACATTGAAATTAGGCCTAAGGACAAGATGCTCGCCATTGATTTCAAGGAGATGTGGCGTTATCGAGACCTTTACAAGCTGTTTGTGAGGCGCGACATTACGACTATGTATAAGCAGACGGTGCTTGGCCCGCTTTGGTTTATCATAAACCCCATCATGGGAATGATAGTGATGGTGGCTGTTTTCGGCGGCGTCGTCGGCATCCCGACGGATGGCGTGCCGCCGACATTGTTTTATCTGCTCGGACCCGCTGTCTGGGGGTATTTCACAAGCTGCCTTGGTGCGACATCTCATTCATTTGTTGATAATTCAGGTATCTTTGGAAAGGTATATTTCCCGAGGATGATAATGCCGGTTGTTGCAGTGACAAAGAATCTTGTCGGTTTTGGCGTGGACATCTTGCTGTTCGCTTGTTTTTATGTTTATTACGTCGCGACAGGTACTCCGATAGCACCTAACTGGATAGCGTTGCTGTTCCCTCTGTTTATTGTCATGCTTGCGTTGCTGGCTATTGGCTTCGGAATGGTAATTTCGTCTGTGTCAACGAAATACAGGGATGTGCAGATGTTCTTTGATTATATCGTGTCGCTGTGGATGTATGTCACACCTGTCATCTATCCGTTGAGTCTTGTCACGAATCCGAAGTTGCATTTGGCCATGTCGTTGAACCCTGTCACGCCGATAATGGAGGCGGTGAAATATGGTCTTCTCGGCACCGGCAGTTTCAGCTGGTTATGGCTTGGTTATAGTTTTGTTTTCATGGTGGTTCTGCTCTCAATCGGCATCGTCGTTTTCAACAGGACACAAAAATCATTTATGGATACTGTTTAGCTATGGAGAATTTTACTACAGAAATAAAGCCGAAGGATAAATTATTTGACTTTGAATTAAAGCAGGTTTGGGAGAAACGCTACCTTCTGTGGCTGTTCATCAAGAGGGACTTGACGGTGAAGTTCAAGCAGACCATCTTCGGTTTCGCTTGGTATTTCATCTCGCCGTTGATTTCCACATTTATCTATATCATTATTTTCAGCCGTGTAGCCGGCATTCCCACCGACGGCATTCCGCAGCCGCTTTTCTATCTGTCAGGCACCTGCCTTTGGAACTATTTCTCACAATGCATAGGCAAGACATCCACCACATTCCAGTCGAATGCCGGATTGTTCGGGAAGGTGTATTTCCCGAGACTGATATCTCCAATATCTGAAGTGATATCACACCTGTTCAGGTTCTTCATACAGCTCGTGCTGTTTGTGGTCGTGTACGTGATATGTGTCGTTAAAGGTGCAAATCTCCATCCAAACTGGTATCTGCTCCTTTTCCCGTTGCTCGTCATAATGCTCGGAGGCATTGCCCTCGGACTCGGCCTGATTGTCACCTCGCTCACGACAAAGTACCGCGACTTGAGAAATTTCTTCGGCGTGTTCGTCTCGCTGTGGATGTACGCCACACCTATCGTATATCCTTTGAGTGTCATTGAAAACCCTAAGTTGAAGACGATAATGACCTTGAATCCGCTGACACCTGTAACGGAGGCTTTCAAGTACGGTGCGATGGGGGCCGGGGAGTTCAGCTGGGGCTGGCTCGCCTACAGCTTCGGCGTGATGATGGTCCTGCTTCTTGTAGGAATGCTGATGTTCAACAGGAAACAGAAACTGTTTATCGACACGATTTGATTTGAGATGGAGCTGTTGGATTTGGCTAAAATTTTATAAAAAATGATTGAGGAGAAAGATAAAACTACACAGCAGCGTGCATGGGAGCATGGCCTGCCGCCCTATCTTCAGCACGACCTTGATGCCTATAAAGAAGGCCGCCGCACAAATGACCATCTCCTTGACTGTCTGTGGTGCGAGTTGTACGGCTCTATCAATGGCGCCGAGATTGACGACCAAGCCATCACTCATGAGCATGCGCAATATCTGAGGAAAGAGTTCTTGGGATTGAATGTTGAATGAAATACACCGTGATTACACCTTGAAGCGTAACACCAAATAGTGTAATTGTGAATCCTTTTAATTACATATCGATAGCGCAGGGTGACAGTTTCTACGACCGTACCGAAGAAACGGAACGGATGGTGAAGACATTGTCGGGTGGAAACAATATCGTGTTGCTGGCTCCTCGCCGTTACGGAAAGACATCGCTTGTCTTCAAGGTGATGGATGAGCTTGAGAAACAAAGTGTTGATTGCGTGTATTTCGACTTGATGCCGGTTTATTCCTTGGAATCGTTTGTAGAATTGTTTACCCAGGCGTTGTATCGGAAACAGACCGCAAAGGAAAAGTTTTTGAGCATCGTCTCTAAATTGAAGAATATCAGGCCGAAACTTACATTTGATCCTGCCGGGAATGCTGATTTCAGCATCGACTTTAACGAACCTCGCATTTCGGCTTCCACGGTTGCCGATGTTCTCGACTTACCTGAAAAAATGTCGCAGGATGGCCGAAGGATAGTCGTCGTTTTTGATGAGTTTCAGGAAATCCGCAGGTTTGAGAAATACGGTCTGGAAAGCCTGATGCGTAGCAAGATACAGTTGCATCATTCGGCAAATTATCTTTTCCTCGGCAGTAAGACGCATCTGATGCAAGACATGTTTATGGCGAAGAACCGTCCGTTCTACAATTCGGCTATGGTGATTCAGCTTTCGGTGTTGCCAGAATCCGACACCTGCCGTTTCCTGCAAGAAAAGTTTGCGGCTTCAGGTATTGCGATAGACGAAGCGATGTGCCGTTATCTGATTTCCAAGACTGATAATATTCCTTATTATATTCAATTGCTTGCAGCCGAAGTCTGGCAATACATGACCCCCGATTTGCATGATGTGACGAAAGATGTTGTGGATGAGTGTTTTGCAAGGGTGATTGAACTTAAGCATGATTATTATTTTGAGTTGTTCGACAGGTTCTCTCCTGCCCAGAAACGTCTTCTGCAATCCATAGCCCGATCGGGTGAGAATATTTTCTCGTCAGAATATGTTGTGAAGAATCGTCTGGTTGGAGCGTCTTCCATACAGAAGTCCCTTTCAGTCTTGATTGAATCTGGCTTGGTTGAACGCTCTGATACTTCGTATTTCATCGGCGACCCGTTTTTCAGGCGTTTTTTGATGGGATGAAGAAATAGGAAAAAGTAAAGAACATTTCCACTGCAATAGAATTTGAAAATTTATCAAATTATTATGCAGTTGAAACATAATGTTTGTCAAGCATAATAAATGGAATTTGTCGATAGGATAGAGGAAATGGCACGCTTGAAGGCGTATTGGAAATGAGCAGATAGAAGAAACTGCTCGGAATTCAGACGTTTTCTGATGGGATGAAAATGAGGCGGTTTAAAGTGAAGAAATCAGTAGTTGAAAATATGTCCACCGTAACGGAATCAAATAGTAAATCGAAGCATAAATCTCTCGCAGTGATAGGCGCCAGCTACCTCCAGCGGCCTTTGGTGGAGAAAGCATAGTAGATCTCGAAGAGTAATAATATAAATATGAATAATCCATTGATTTCAATTGTGTCGCCTGAATATCGTGGCGAGAAGATGGTTTCGGAACTTGTGCGGAGGATAAAGGAAAGCGTAAGCACCATTACGGATGATTTTGAAATCATTTTGGTTAATGATGCTTCGCCTGACAACACTTGGACGGAAATTGAAAAGGAATGTGCAGCTGACAGCAGAGTGAAGGGCTTAGATTTGAGCCGCAACTTCGGGCAACACTATGCCATTACGGCAGGCTTGCATTATGCCAAAGGCGAATGGGTGGTGGTGATGGATTGTGACTTGCAGGACAGGCCCGAGGAAATCCCGAATTTGTATAGGAAGGCTATGGAAGGATGGGATATCGTGTATGCGAGGAGAGTGAATAAAAAGTTTGGATTCTGGAAAAAGATGTCGTCAAAGCTGTATCATGGTGTTTTAGATTGGTTGAGTGGTAGTAAAACTGATAGCACTATTGGTAATTTTGGAATATATAGTAAAAGTGTTATTCGTGAATTTAATGATATGAGAGAAACCGCAAGGTCGTTTGGATCGTTGATTCGTTATCTCGGGTTTGATGTTGCAACTGTTGATGTGAATCATGATTCAAGGCTTGAAGGTAAAAGTTCATATTCTTTGTCTAAATTGCTTAAGCTGACATTAGACATTATGGTGTCAAATACCAATAAACCGTTGAAGATGGCTGTTGGTCTTGGTTTCTTTATGTCAGGATTGTCGTTCGTACTTGCATTGTATAACTTGATTGCGAAAATGTTAGGGATAATCATGGTGCAAGGTTATACGACAACCGTGTTTTCAATTTGGTTTGTTGGAGGACTGCTGTTGATGGTTTTGGGTGTTGTCGGATTATATGTTGGAAAGATTTTTGATCAGGTAAAAGGCAGGCAGATTTATATTGTAAAAAAAAGCGTTAATATATGAGTAAAATTGTAGTGTTGGGTGTTGCAGGCCCGCAAACTGATTTTATCAAGTTGTTAAAAGAAAAAGGACATTATGTTGTTGGAATGTCTTATAGGAAAGAAGGAGTCGGTTTGTCTTTTGTTGATGAATTTTGTGAAATAAATATTACTGATAAAGAAGCTATTCTGAAATTTGTTGAAGATAATGATATTGATGTCGTTTACTCTGTCGGTTCGGATTTGGCTATGCCATCTGTGGGCTATGTCAATGATAGGACTGGTAGAGGCGGTTTCGTTACTGAAGAAATAGCGTTGACGATGCAGGATAAATCCAAATTCAGAAAGTTCTTATCTGAAAATAAAATTCAAACCATAAAATACAGAGCCTCTAAAACCATCAATGATTTGGATGAGTGGGATTGCTTTCCTGCAATTGTGAAACCAACAGACAGTCAAGGTCAGAGGGGCGTTAATGTGGCAAATAATAGAGAAGAATTGAAGGCTTGTTTTGAAGAAGCCTATAAACATTCTAAATCACAGACAGTCATTGTTGAACAGTATATTGATGGTAAAGAGATATCTGTTAATGGCTATATGTATGAAGGAGAGCTAGTCTATGGGTTTATAAGTGATAGAAGGGTTGTGGAAGGCTTTTCTGGTGGATTGGTGAAAGGTCATGATTTTCCTTCAAAAGCCGGTGATTCAGAAAAAGAAGAGGCTTTGGCTTTAGTTAAAAAAGTTTCTGTGTCAATAGGATATAATAATGGTCCGATTTATTTTCAAATGAAGTATAAAGATGGACATGCATATATAATTGAAGGCACTCCGCGGTTTGATGGATGTCATATTTGGCGATTGATTAAACAAAGATATGGAGTTGACCTTTTGTCAATTGCAACAGAGCATTTGCTGACAGGTGGAGTTGAAAAAATGCCTTTATTTGAAGAGCCGATTGGACAAATTGATGTTTTGGATTTCTTTTTGGAGAAACCAAATCTGCCATTTGCTGAGAATGAGTATGATAGCGGATTGAAAGGTAATAAGTACTTTGAATTCTATTACAAAGATGGTGAAGTGGTCAGACCTGTAAATGGTAAGGCGGATAAAGTAGGTTATTGTTTAAAACAAATAATATTATGAAAATAGCTGTAACTGGTGCTACTGGATTTCTTGGTAAGTACTTGATTGCCGAATTGTCAAAACAAGGAGGTGCGGAAATCACTTTGTTCTCAACTTCAATGGCTAAACTTCAGGAGACTTTTGGTAATAGTAGTGGACAATACGAATTTTTTGAGACTGATTATTCCATTGAATCATTGGAAGAAAAATTTTGCAGATATGACGTTATTGTACACTTGGCAGCGAAAAGATTGTCTTCTGATAAGTCGTTGACTAATTATTTGGACAACATAGTCATAACCGAAAATCTATTGAAACTTTCTGATAAATATGGTGTTGGCAAAATCATATTTGCTTCGTCCCAAGGAATTTATAGGGATATGGATACTCCAAATACATCTGTGAGCGAATTTCCCATTTTTATCGCACACCCTTCATATCACTTAGATTTGGACAACTGATAGGTTGGGGCGAAAGAGAAGGGTTCATGTTTACAACCCAACTTAAAAAAGTTCAAAGTAATGAACCATTGGTGCTATGGGGTGAAGGCGGTGGAGGAAGAGATTATCTGTATGCAAAAGATGCTGTTAGTGCAATTGTTCGTTGTCTTGGCGATGATGTTGCAAGTGATACTTCCTATAATGTTTCAATGGGTTTGCCATATAGTTTCAAAGAATTTGCAGAAACATTAGTTGCTGTATTTGGTAATGAAGAGTCGAAAATCATTTTTGATAAAACAAAAGTTGAAGATAAAAACATTAGATACATGTCAATTGATAAAATAGAAAGCGAATTAAATTGGCAGCCAAAGTTTTCATTGATGACAGCTTTTGAAGATATGAAGTCTTGTTTGCAATTGAATTGTAGTACTATATGATTAATTAGATTGTTGATATTAAGTCAAATTTATAATTAAATGCTAATACAAAATCTTAAATATTGTTTTGAGCAAACTGCTCGTTTGTTGGGTCAGGTCCTTGTGGGCTCGAGATTGTTTAATTTACCAATCCTGTCGAAATTAAGAGATATGGTTTATCGTCTGCTTTTTAGGGCAGGGAAAGGGTTGCATGTTATGCATAATGTATTTATTGATCGTGAACATAGAAAGTTTGATGGATCAATAAGAATTGGTTCAAAGGTATTGATATCGCATGATACGCATATTGATTACACCGGACATTTAATAATTGAAGATAGAGTTAGGATAGCTGCAGGTGTAAACATTTTAACCCATGCAAGAGATCTTAATGCGTTGCGAAAGAGGAATGAAGATGTTAATAATCAGTCATTGTTGGTTATTCGTAAAAACGTGTATATTGGCACAAATTCAATAATTTTAGCGTCTTGTCACTATATTGGGGAAAATGCAATTGTTGCCGCTGGTTCTGTCGTTACAAAGGATGTCCCTGATAACGTTATGGTTGCTGGTGTTCCTGCGAAATTTGTAAAAAACATTGAATGAAAAAACATTTAAGTAAATTATTTAGGCTGTTGATCACGGTCGCTGTTTTCGTCTATATCATTAAAAAATTCAATATTGATTTTGATGATGTTTTCGGACAAGTTGTGTCTCCGTGGTTACTGCTCATGGGTGTCATTATTCGCCTTGTGGTTGTTCAAAGCATTGCCATGAATCGTTGGCAGCTGTTTTTGAGGCAAAGTGGTGTCGAAGAGTCGATTTGGAATCTTGTCAAGATTGGTTTTATATCTTCGTTCATGGGTGTTGTTTTGCCATCGGCACAAGGCGGTGATGTGATGAGGATGTATTTTATTGAAAAAAAACATGGGTTTTCGAAAGATTCAAACATTACCTCAAGTAGTACGGTATTGATTGAAAGAATGATAGGTTTTGTTTTGCTGTCTCTTATTGGTTTGCTGAGTTCTATTTTGATTCCTTTTTATGATGGTAAATGGAAAGTCGTCATCCTGCTTGGCGTAGTAAATGTCTGTTTGTGGCTCGTAATATTTTTGTTGACTAACAGGCTCTGTTATGAAAAATTATCAAGAATACTTTTAAATACTAATCATTTGAAGAAAGTTTGTTCTTTTGTCGAAAAGACACATTTCTCATTGGTAACGTTTCCGTACAAAAGGGTTTTGTTGCCATCTGTGGCTTTAATTGGATTGTATCAGATAGTGACTATTTTTGTATTATATTTAGTATTTTTATCTTTTGGCATTAGAATTCCGTTTTATCAACACATGGCTTTTTATCCTATAATCGTCATTCTTGCGGCAATTCCCATTTCTATCAGTGGTCTTGGTATCCGAGAAGGCTCTTTCGTCTATTTATATAGTTTAGTTAATATTCCTGCTCCTGTATGCGTAGGAGTGTCTTTGGCCTTTTATATGGTTGAAGTGCTTTCAGGTGTCTTTGTTGGTGGAATTTTATACCTGTTGAAAACCTTGGGGCTTGTTAAGATTTAAGTAACTGTTATGTACTTGGCGTTATAGTGTTTAGTGATTTGTGATTGTTCTCACTTTGCTTTTTACAAGCCTTGATAGTGGGCGGAATCGTTTGGTTCGCAAAAGGGTAGGTGAAGGAAATTTAAAAACTCATTTCGTAATATTTAGCTTTGAATTGAAGATTAGTGCATTTGTGGTAGGTGTTTTTTGTAATTTTGCAAAATTAAAGAATAGAATATGAATGATTTTGAATTGGACGAACAAATGAAGTCGTATCTTTCGCACAAAATGGGGATGCCGTTTGAGCAACTTGTTGGTGTGGATGTGGAAGATATAGACTCACATATAGAGACGAGAAATGGAATAAGGTTGAGGTTGGCTAATGCTTTAGGTGGAATGATGAGCAGGGGCTCTCTTTATATCTTTTTCCACCGTTTTTGGACCAAGGAGTATGTTGACAATAAATTGTCGAAAATAAAGTCATGACAGGTTCGGAACAGCAGACTTTAGCGGCATTATATAAAAGATATAATGTTGTAATCAAGCCGTTGATAGCTGAAATTGAGGCACGAAGCGAAAAAATGCCGTTGCCATTGTTCAATGAAATCAGGGCGTTTAATGATCATGTTGCCCATTGCTATTTGGAGAATGCCGATTCGAAGATGGTTGGCGATGAGCTGGAAAAAGCAGGTCGCCACCATAGCTTTATGGGTGCTTTCTGTGCTTCTGTCTGCCTTGGTGTCAATATGGCTGTCTTGCGATATGCTACCTTCTTTGTTTTAGCAGTTAGCTGTCTATATGTTCAAAGGCACAAGCCTTATTTTCGTCCTGCTCTTTTCGGCATTGATATTCAATGAGACGATAACGCTGTGGAATGTGGTGGGCGCAAGCCTGATAGTCGGCGGAATCGTTTGGTTCGCGAGGGCTTAATAACAATTGTGAAATGGATACCGCTCGGATCATAGAACAAATCAGGAAAGGTGAGGGATTGAACGTTGAGTTCAAGACCTCGTTCAATGTGGTATGCATAGAGACTTTGACGGCTTTCGCCAATACGAAAGGTGGTAATTTGATCCTTGGCGTGAATGATAATCAGGAAGTTGTCGGGATTAAGTTGGCCAAGGAGACTTTGCAGAATATCGTAAATGAAATAAAGCAGAAGACCGAACCGGCCATTGTTCCGGGCGTTGAGGCTTTTGAGATTGAAGGAAAGACGGTCGTCTGTGTCGATGTGCCGGAATATCCGATAAAACCTGTTTCGTTTCAGGGCAGATATTATAAGAGGGTGGAGAATTCGAATCATCATCTGTCTCCTGTCGAGATTTCCGACATGCATCTGCGTTCGATGAATGCGAGTTGGGACATGTTCCCCGACCCTCGACATCATCTTGAAGACCTTGATTTTGATTTGATTGAAAGGACGATTGAGCTTGTCTGGAAAAATGGAATAACAACGGGATCTGGCGTTTTGGAATATTTGAAGAAGAAGAATCTGCTGAATGAAGACGGCACAATCACTAATGCGGCCTACCTGCTTTTTGCAAAAGAGGATAATCTGTTGACGACTGTTGAACTCGGTTTCTTCCAGAATGATGTGATCATAAAGGATTCGGCAAGGACAAAGCGTAATCTGATTATAGAAGTGGAGGAAGTGATGTCATTCGTGAAGAAGCATATAAACAAGGCCTTGATTATCACAGGAAATCCACGTCATGAAGAACGTTGGGACTATCCATTGGATGCGATCAGGGAGATAGTGATGAATATGATTGTCCACAGAGATTATCGTTCTCCATACGATTCCATAGTGAAGGTTTATCCTGACCACATTGATTTCTATAACCCTGGTAAATTGCCAGATGAAATCACTGTTGATGATTTGCTGTCAAACCATTATCGTTCAAATCCTCGTAATAAACAAGTTGCTGATGTTTTCAAGGACATGGGATTGATTGAAAAATACGGATCAGGTATTCATAGAGTGTTAGATGGTTTCAGGGAATATGGCATTGCTGATCCTG
>JAUNNU010000036.1 GCA_030537295.1 Bacteroidia bacterium | reverse complement strand
TCTTTCAAAACATTTTTTATGTGCCGGCCTATTCCGCTGACATCCTTGTTGAACAACTCCGCCATCTGCGCCTGCGTGAGCCAGACCGTCCCGTCTTCAAAAACGACCTCGATTTTCTTGGAGTCGTTCGTCTGAAAAATAATTGTCTCCTTCTCCATAATGGTGATTTTTAACCATTTACGAAAAAATGGCCACCAAACGACCGCCATAAGGCGACATCATTTGATAACCATTTCATCCGAGCTGCAAAGGTACGGATTATTTTTCAGATGCAGGCGAGAAATCCGTGAAAAATATAAATAATATGCTTCCTATTTTTCATGTGATGCTTCGTAGTCGGCCTTGGCCTTTAGAAGCTCGGAGTAATCGCCTAAATCTCCTGTCTCGAAAATTATTTCCTTTGTGGGTGAAAGCAGATAAAAATAACCGATGTACGGTATTTTGATAAATTCCCCCATGCCTTTGGCTGAATATACAATATCTTGAATATCATACTTTTCAGCTGTTTCAGCGATAAGTTCCATATTATTCGACCAATAGTTTATCGCCATAATCTTAATACCTTCCTTTTCAAGAATGCGGTAGCCGAGCGAGTCGGTCTGCTTCTTGTAACGCTGGAGATTTTTCATGCACGGCGGGCAGTCGAAGCCCCAGAAATTCAACAATATAAAACCTTCCTCTTCATTGAAAGTTGTGGTGTCGCCGTTGAGGCTCACTATCGGGAACTTAAGCAATTCCAGATTGACAGTGTCAGCACGCGTTCCCCTCATGCTGTACGGGATGAAAGACTCTGTATGCCTCGAATATGATTTGTATTTTGGATTTTCAAAATTGAAGATTGAATCTAAATATTGGCTTCGGTCATCGAAACTGATATTGCTCACATAATATGAATATTTTCGTGTAAAATCATTTTCCGTGATATTCTGGACTATGACACTGTCAATCTGTTGTGTCTCTGAATTTATCCAAATCTGGCTTCCGTATTGCAGCGGGATGTCGAATTCATTTGTTTCATGGTTGTACATCAAGCGGTTCCGATGTTCTGCCATATATTTGCGACATTGTATCCCATCAATTACTGTATCAATAACATTTGTAATTTTCGGGACAAATTCAATCCACATTTTTTGCGGCAATCCGACAAAATTATACAAAAAATATTCAACCAAATATTCATACTGAGCTTTGGCAATGTAATACATATCATCGTCATCACTTTTTTTAAAATTTGTCTGTCATCGCCTCTGCAACCGACATTGCAGCCATCAACCGTTGCAGAGGCTCCACCCAATGAACTTGTTCATGCCGTCCTCCACAACGACCAGCCGAGAAATTGCACGGCAAAAATATTGATTATTTTCGGAAATCGCAACATCGCGCAGGAAATTTTTGAAAATGTTCCCATTTCCTTCAAAACGCCCTGATATGTGCTTTGGATTCAACATAATAATGATGTATTGTTTCCAAACACAAAGTTAAAGACGTGGTTTTTATCTTCGATAAACGACGCAATCTATTTTATAAGTGAGGGCTTTTCGACTGTAACTGCGTTGTTTTCTCCGATAAGTGCGACATTGTTTTTTAAACTTTCCTTCAGGTTTTTCCATTTCCGCTGCGAAATATGCAACGTTTGCTTGCTGTTCATCATCGCCGTATGGTTTCGTTTGCCGTCACTCGTAATCTCGGCAATCTCTTCGATACTATCGCAAATGACATGAGTTATCTTTTCAACGCGAACATGTTTAATCTTGCGATTCGACTTTAAGATTATCAATTTGTCAGACTCCAAAACAACAAAGCTTTTACAAGTCGCCGAACGACCTTCTCCCGACTCCCCAAGGCAATATCTTAAAAGAAAAACGTGGGAATCTTGTCACTCGCTACAGTAAACGTCTTTATATCAATAAGTTGGTTTTGAAATATCATCTCAAAACCGAGTGCAGAGATACAGAATTATATTGAATGAAGTGAAAAAATTTCGTGTTATTCGTGCCATTCGTGGTGGTTGATTTGTGAGATTCGCAAAATTCGTGGTGACAAAAAGAGAGGCCGACGTAATGCCGGCCTCTCTTGGTTTTTATCTCTTATCTCTCAACTATTAGAAGAAGAGGATTCCGTTGTTTTCAACCTTGGTGTCGTCGTAGAGTGCCGAATAGGCTGACCCGTTGAGGATGGCGTTGTTGAACACCGACTGTTTCTCGCGTTTGATTGCGCTGTAGTCGGTCGTCGCAGCCGCTTTTGTCTCGCCGGTGACTTTGATGACGAACATCGCATTGCCGCCCTTGATGATTGGTGAATAGACGTTTTCGCCCATCGCCATTGCTGTTCCGATGGCTTTGTCTTCGAGGCCGAAGCTGCCGAACGAGCGGCCTTCCAACGTGATGTTTTCGACGTTGGTCTTCTCGCCGCCGAGTTCGTTGATCATCTTTTCGTAGTCGGTGCCGTAGGCTGCCGCTTTCTGTACGAGCATGTCACCTTTCTTTTCTTTCTTTATGAGATATGAATAGCGTTCCGCGACTTCTTCCATCGGTGTTGCGCCTTCCGGCATTGCTTTTGTGACCATGGCGATGACGTACATGTTTTCGAGGTCGAAGATTGTTGAGATGTCACCGACTTTCGTCTCTTCCTTGAATGCCCAGCGGACGATCTCACGTGGGTTGCTGAGTCCTGTGATGCGGTTGGTATTTTTTCTCATTGTCGGGAAAGTGCGTTTGCTAAGGCCTTGTTCTTCAACGGCTTTGTTGAACTGTTCGGCGTTTCTGACTTCTGTGCTGAACTTGTTCGCCTGTGAGAACACGTCCTGGAACGTGGCTGTGCTTGCCGAGATTTCGCGTGCGATGACGGCGATGCGTGCCATCGGTTTCGGCTCGTTCTTGTCGGTGACCTTGATGATGTGGAATCCGAATGGTGTCTCAACCATGCCGATTGTGCCGACTTTGTTGTCCTGGACGAACTCGTTGAAGTCCGTGACCATCTGTCCGTCGGTGAACCATCCGAGGTCGCCGTTGTTTGTCTTTGCTGACGGGTCGTCGCTGAATTCCGTTGCGAGTGCCTCAAAGTCGTTGGCTTTCTTCGCGACGTTCAAGAGGCTGTCGGCCAATTTGTTGGCTTCGTCTTTTGTGCGTGTGGCCTGTGAACGGAGTGCGCCTTCATAACCTATTAATATATGTGAAGCCATCAATGAGTCTGAACGGTCTTCTTTTGCCATGATTCTGCCGACGTTGAAGTAGCCGTTGTTTTCGTATGGTCCGAAGACATGACCGACTTCATTTTCCACGATTTCGTTTTCAACCGCGACAGGGAGGTCTTTCGATGATTTCCATGTGCTGTCGTAAGGCATGTCGGAGTTGTAAGCGACGAAGTTAGCCACGTTTGTCGTCTCGGCCAGACCTGCTTTCGTATCTGCGACGAACTGCATTGCATCCTGTCTGTCGGCCTGTGAAGGTTTCACGTCGAAGATGATGTAATCGATGCTGCGTGTTTCGTCTGTCTGATATTTGTTCTTGTTAGCTTCGTAGAACGCCTTGTTGTCCTGGGCTGTCACAACGACTGTCGAGTCCGGGACTGTCGTGTAACGCACTGCATAGACTTCGGCGGTTCTCTTGTCGTTCTTGTTGGCATAGTAATGTTCGGCCAATTTCGCCGGCATGTAGAAGCTCTTCTTGAGGAGGTTGTCGTATTTCTCGTTCATTCTCTCTTCCTTGATGGCGTCTTCAAACTTGAGCCATTGCGCCTGATATGCCGGGTCGAGGTTCTGAAGCTCTCTCATGCTGTTGAGAACTGCTTCCCTGTCGAAATTGCCGTTTGCGTCTGTGAAGCTCTGACGGACGTACTGATTAGGATTCTCGCCTGTGAACTGGTCGAAGAGTTCGTCAGACGACACTGCGAGTCCGAGTGATTTGAACTCCTTGTCCATGATGATTTTTCTGATCATCTGGTCGAGTGTCTGATTGCGGAGCGTGAATGTGTCGTCATTTGAGAGAGTGCCGTTTCTCTTTGCGTTCTCGATGTTGGCATCCACAAGATTTGAATAGTCCTGGTAAGAGATTTTCTCGCCATTGACCACTGCAACGTTGTTCGTTCGGCCTTTGCCTGTGCTTCTGAAAAGGTCACCCAATACGAAGGCCAAAAGTGCCAGGCCTATGATGATAACCAAAAGGCCGTAGTGTTTTCTGATTGTTCCAATTGCTGCCATAGCTTTATTTTCTTTCTATTTATTTATTTTTCCGTTTAGTTATAATTTTAAGCGTGCAAATTTACAAAAATCATCAATATGAATGACATTAATGGAATATTTTTTAAATTAAAGCATAACTTATTGATTGTTTTTGATTTCCACTTCTTCAAGACGGGTGTTTGAAGCCTTGATTATCTTGAAAAGGTAGTCGCCGATGACGATTTCTTCACCTGTTTTCGGAATACTTTCGTGATAATGTATGATGTAGCCGGCGAGGGTTTCGTAGTCGTCAGATTCCGGGAAATCGTATTTGTAGGTCTTGTTCAGGTAGTCGATTTCCAACCTGGCGGAGAAGATCCTGTCGTTTTCGCTGATGGTCTTTTCAACGTCATCGTCTTCGTCGTATTCGTCTTCAATCTCTCCGAAAATCTCCTCGATCAGGTCTTCGATGGTGATGATTCCGGACGTGCCTCCGAACTCGTCAACGACGACGGCGATGCTCTGACGCGTCTTTGAGAGGTGCTGGAGAAGGTCCTGCGCACCGTATGTCTCCGGATAAAACTCAATCGGTCTGACTTTCTGCTTCACGTCGTTGCCTTTCAGCAGCAGGTCGTTGATGTGGATGTAACCCACGATGTTGTCGAGATTGCCTTCAAAGACAAGAAGTTTTGAGTGTTTCGTCTCCTCAATCACGGCTTTCGCTTCTTCGATGCTGTCGTTTATGTCGATGGCAATCAGTTCGTTACGTGGCTGCATGCATTCGCGCAGCTTCACTGTCGGGAAGTCAATCGCGTTCTGGAACAGCTCGATGCCCTGCTGTATGTCTTCGTTTTCCTCGTTCGGGTCGGCGTATTCTTTAAGGTAGTCGTTGAGGTCAATAGTGCTCAGTTTGTAGTCCTCCGGGTTGATCTTTATTCTGAAAAAATATTTTATGATGAGTTCGGAGATAGTTATGTATATGATTGTCAATGGGAAAAGCAGGATGTAAAGCATCATCATCGGGATTGCGAAGATGCTCATGAGCCTGTTCGGGTTGAGGCGGCACAGCGTTTTCGGGATGAACTCGCCCATCGTCAGCACGATGAATGTCGAGATCAGCGTCTGGCAAAGAAGCATTGTGAATTCATTCGTAATGGATTGAGGCAGAATGTTTTCCACGAAAGGCCCAAGGATTCTCGCCATCGCGATGCCATAGACGACGTTTGCGATGTTGTTGCAAAGCAGAATCAATCCGATGAAATATGACTGGTGTTTTACGAAATGCGTGGTGAGCTTCGCCGTGAAACTGTTTTTCTTCAAATCGAGTTCAAGTTTCAGGCGGTTCGAGCTGAGGAACGAGATTTCCACGCCCGAAAATGTGGCTGATGCTAAAAGTGATATTATTACGACTAAATGGTCATCCATTTTATAATCAATATGTTAGTTTCCATTATCATCTTCAATGTCGATGGTGGCCCTTATGCCGTGGATGACTCTTTTGCTGAAGTCTTCGTTGGCGGTGAGGCTGTCGCCGTAGATGATTCTGTCGGGTCCTTTGATGGTGACAAAGGCGTGGGTGTGTATTTTCTTGTTTTTCTGGTCCCAGATGAGGTTGTCGGTCTCGAGTGTCTCGCCCGTCTCGATGTTTTCGATTACGACGTTGCGTTTTGCGATGATATATTGTTTTCTCTCGTTGTCGATGCCGTAGTCGCCTCTTATTTTCATTGTCGGGACGGTGTCGCCGTTGAAGGCTACTGCGTTGAAGCCTTTCGGAAATTCAAGGAGTGTGCTGTCGCCCTGGTCGATGCTTATCATGAGCGGTGCGGCGAGACGCGCCACCATTGTTCCGGAATCGCTTCTCTCAATGACGATGTCGTACGCCATGAGACCGTTGATGGTGTCGTTGTCGATGAACATCTTGACTTTGTCCATCGAATTTTCACAAGAAAACAACATCATAACCATGTTGGCTATGATGTTGATTCCTAACAATATGTTTATTATTCGTTTCAATTCTTTGAGAATCTTGCTTTTGTGTCTTCGTTGATCCAGCAGCCGACATGGTATGTGTCGCCTTCAAAAACGTTGTAGAAGAATGCGTCTTCGGCTGTCGGGAACATTTTTGAGTATTCTCTGATCATCTCGTTTGCCTTTGCCGCCATTTCGGGGTCAACTTCTTTGGCTCTCTGGAACTTATCGACTGCAGCCCAAAGCACGGCCTTGGAGTGGAGCGGGTTCTCGTTGCAGACCTTGCTGCTTGAAGCGTAGAGGTATCCGATGATCATGTAAGGCTCGCCGTCTGTCTTGTCAAGGGCGATGGCTCTGTTCGCATAGATGCGTCCCTGCTCGAAATTGCCTTCCTTGAGCATGATCTGTGCGAGGTATTTGTAAGCCTGCTCGGTCTGGATTGCATTATCCGACTTCGTGGCTTCAAGAAGGTATGTCGCCGCTTTGCCGTATTCCTGGTCGGCGAGGTATCTCTTTCCGATGAAATATGCCGATTCGGCAGACGGGTTGAGGCTGTGCAGCTTGATTGCCACGGCGAGGTAAAGGTCCGACTTGTCGCAGTTCCTGTTTGAAAGGACAGTGGCGATCTTGTTGAGAAGTTCAACGTTGTCAGGGTCGGCGTCATATTTCTTCTGATAGATGCGGATGAGGTCTTCACAGTTCGCGTATGGCTGCACGGCTCCTTCGAGGTTGTTCTTGGTGTTCACGTAGCCGTCGGCGATTTTCTCGTAGCCGTATTCTTCAAGGTTGTTCATGACATTGTCAACGATATCCACGAGCCGGCTGTATTCCTCGATGATTTCTGATTCCTCAAGTTTGCCTGCTTTGACCATATTTATCACTGTCTTGAAATAGCAGTCGATGAACAGGTTGTTGGCGAGTTTGCCTTCGAGTTCGATGGCCTGCTTAAGTGATGTGTAAGCCATCTCCAGGCGTGATGGGTAAGCCATCAGGTCAACACCTTTGCGGCCTATGACATTGCTGACGTTAGTGCCTGGACCTTTCGGGCTGTCAGGGAAATATTTCGCGCGCATGTCGTAAACCATGCAGAGCGTGTCGATGTAGGCTTCTCTTTCCTTGTCGTTCTTTGCATTCTTGATGAATGCGTTGGTGACGATTTTCGCGCCGTCGGTGAATGTGCTCTGTCTCATTTCAGGGCAATTCAAAAAGACTGTCCTCCAGGAATCCACCATGACGGGGTTCACATTCTGAGGGTTGCATTTCGGAGAAGCGGCTTCCCATTGCTTGAACGCCTCTCTGTAGAGAGAGTAGGCTGTTTCACAATCTACATCCTGTGCAAATGCCACTGATGACAGGCATAAAACTGCACAAATTAACAAAGTCTTTCTTAATTTCATTTTGCTTGATATTTTAGTTTTACCTATATTTTCTCTTTACAAACCATGTGTCGTGAATCGATATCCCTATGGCTATGTTGAAATATGTCTCCTTTACGAGTTCGTTTCTTGTCGTGCCCATTTTCCCGAATTCAAACGCGAAGTTGAATGCCGACAGCGACCTCGGAATAGGAAGACTGACTCCCAGCGTGATTCCGAACTTGTCTATGGAGGTGTCGTAGATTCTGAAGTACGTCTGGTCGTAATGCAGTCCGAAACGGTAGGTCATCTTCGTGAAATATCTCGACACCGAAGTCGATTTCGGTTTGTAGCTTCCTCCGACGACGACGTTCCACGAATTTTGGAGCGAGTCGTTGACGCCGTTCATTGTGAAACCTTTCCAGTTGTCCCAGTTGAAGTCGGCTCCGAGCATCAAGCCACCTTTTTTATATGTCACACCCACGCCGAAACCTTGCGGATAGTCGAGATCCACATTCTCGTCCTTCACGTATTTCAGTGTGTCAATTGGGAGTTCCGTAGTCGTTGTATATGAGGTGATTGAACGGATAAACACGTTTCTGTCGCACTTTAACTTCATCGGGAGGTTATATGTCAGGCCGATGACGAGCGATGCGTTGTTTTTCAGGTTCACGGTGTATATTGCGCCGAGGTCGAACTTGAAGTTCTTGAGATGTGTGCTGATGGTGCTTCTTCCGGCTGTCATATACGTTGAGTCAGGGAAGTAAATCGTTGTCTCGTCCGATATCGTGCCGAACAGGAAGGAGCCGGTGAAACCGAGGAAGAGGTTTTTCGTGGCCTTGAAGCCGTTGGCCCAATAAACCTCGTTTATGCCGCCGCCGCCTTCAAAGCCTTGCTCGAAGGAGACCGGGTCGATGTTGCTTATCAGAGCCGTGTAGTCTTTGTTTGAATACGGCACGATGCCGATACCTGTCTTCCACCATTTCGTGAGACCGAAGCCGAGGTTGGCGTAGTCGAAGGATGAGTTCGCGCCTTTCTCGGAAAGTTGGTTGGTGCGGTATGTGACCGTCTTGATGTAGAATCCGGCGTCAAAAAGGAACGTGAGCGTGTCCATGGCGGCATACGACGCCGGGTTTGACTTGTTGAGAATCGAGCCTCCGTAAACGGCGTTGCTCAAGCCTCCCATGCCTTGCATGAAGGTGCTCGTCTGGTTCTGATTAATCACGCCAAGACCGAATCTTGAATACGGAGAACTGATGTCAGACTGCGCAAAAACGCCGCCCATCACCAAAAACAGTAATGCAGCCGAAAACAGTATTTTATTTAATTTATTGAATTTCATTGTATTCAAGAATATATCTTAAGCCATTGAACAAGAAATTTGAGTTTGCAAATATGCAATTTTTTAACTTATTTTCCAAGAAAATATTGTCTCCGCCTGAAATAAAAACATTTAAGTCGTTGTAAATGTTGGAGAAAGCGGCGATAAATTCTTTTATTTCGCCTACGACTCCCTGTATTACGCCTGATTGCAGACACTCGACGGTGTTGTCGCAAAGCAGCTTCAGCGCGGCGTTCGACGGGTCGAGGAGGGGCAGGAGCGAGGTGTGCTCGTGCATCGTCTTGAATCTCAGTTTCATCCCCGGACTGATCGGGCCGCAGAATTGCCTGTCGTCTTGTGTCAGTATGTCGTAGGTGATGCACGTCCCGGTGTCTATGATGAGGTTGTTCTTGTGAGGGTTCAGCTCAAACGCCGCGGCGACCAAGGCGAGACGGTCGGCGCCGATCTGACCGCGTGCCTCAGGCTGCACCTTGAACGGCAACGGTGTCTCCGATGTCAGGACAATCGTCTCAATGCTTTTCAGCTGCGCGAGACAGTAGTCAACCTTGCCGCCCACACTCGACAATATACCTTTTTTAATAGTCGGATATTTGTAAAGAAGTCTTGACAAATCATCGCCGAGAGGGTTAAATAACCCGCTGTTTATGATGTTTTTGCCGTCAAAAATGGCAAACTTCGAGCGAGTGTTGCCGATGTCAATCGTTAAAATGTTGTTCATCTAAAAAAAATTGCGCTGCAAAGATATTGAAAATGAGCGTATTATTTGACAAAATTTAAAAAAAATAAAAAAAATATTTTTTTGTTGTGATATTAAAAAAAGTTGTATCTTTGCACCGCAAAACAGAGGTACCATAGCTCAGTTGGTAGAGCAACGGACTGAAAATCCGTGTGTCGCTGGTTCAATTCCCGCTGGTACCACAGAAAACGCTGACTCATAATGGGTTGGCGTTTTTCTTTTTATGGCATACCATAATGAAATAAAAAAAGAGTGGAATAAAAATTCCACTCTTCACTCTCAAAACTCCACTCTGAAATCAGAACCCTGTCCAGAAACTCTCCCAGAACTTGTGCTCCATCTCCTTCCATGTCTCCGCTGCTGCGGCCTCGAAGTCGGAGGTGTATCTGTTAAGCTCCTTCTTGACCTCGTCGTTCTTGCCTTCTTTTATCAGTGCTTGGATTCTCGCTTCGAGCTGCGGTATCTCTGTGAACGCCTTGTCTTCGTAACGTTTGATGTTCCCGTACATCAGGTCTTTGCACAAACCCCAGTTGACCTGCGCGAGCTTGTTCGCCTTTCTGTAACGCCACAAGGCTGTCGTCTCGTCGAAATGGTCGTGTCCGCATCTGTCGAAGCAGACGGGCATTTTCGACGCTCCGCTGAACACCGGGATTCTCGGACTTTGTCCCGGGTTCTCCACGCCGATCCAGCAGATGCCGCCGATTTCGTCGGGCATCCAGTCACGGAGCTGAGCGACGAATGAATACGAGCACCACGACATCGCGACGCCGCGCTTGAACTCTATCGTGCCGGGTTTCAGCATGTTATACACTTTCTGTTCGTTGCCGCCCATCCACGGGTTGGCGGTGGGGGAGACGATGGTGTCGCCTTTTCTGTTCGTGATTTTCAGGTTGCGTGTGAGGTCCATGTCGGTGCCTTCGTAATAGCTGCGCAGCAACGCCATCACGTCTCTGACATCGACTTTTTTCTCCGGCTTCACAGAGAAAGGAAGGTCTTCCGCGTCTTGGCTTAATCCGAGTGACGGTGCCAACTCGTTGAGGATGAACCACTCGCGTTCACGGAAGTTCTTGCCGTTGGAGTAGCTGTTGCCGAAAGCCTTGTACCAGATGAAGTCGCCTTCGCCGTCCCACAGGCCGTATTTCTTCGCCACTTTCTCGATGTTGTCGGAACACATGAAATAATCGGGGTTGTTCCTGTCGATGTATTTGATTCTCGGTATGTTGGCAGAAACGCCGACTTCGCCGTCAGGCACGCGTTGCGCCGCCCAGATGCCGCCGATTTTCTTCGGACCTTCACCCATGATCTCCATGAGCCACACTTCCTTTGTGTCGGCTATGGTGATGGCCTCGCCGCCGTCGCCGTAACCGTATTCTTTGACGAGCTCGCCGATGAGACGGATGGCGTCGCGGGCGTTGTCGCAGCGTTGGAGCGCGATGCGTTCAAGCTCTTCTATCATGAACATTCCTTTCGGATTTACGAGGGTGTCAGGCCCCGAGAATGTCGTCTCGCCGATTGCTAACTGTTTCTCGTTGAAGCATGGATAAGCCGTGTTGAGGTATGCGTATGTGTGCGCCGCCTGCGGTATCTCGCCTTTGAGTTCGATGCCGCGGCTGTCGTATGGGTCGGCGGTGTGCATCGTGCCGTTCTGTATCTTCACGGTCTCGCCTTTCTCGTGGTCGGCGGCGGCTTCCCAGCGCATCCAGGTGCGGTAACGGCTGTCGCATGTGTGCGAGGTCATCACCGAACCGTCCGTCGAGGCGGCTTTGCCAACCATGATGCTGGTGCAGTTCGCACCTTCAAAATCGTTTTCAACTTCAATAGTCTGAGCCTTCAAGCTCCACGCCGCCATTAATATTAATAAGGTGGCGATTGTTCTGAATGTGGTTTTCATATTTCTGATGTTGTTATTTGTCGTCTTCTTTGTTTTCCTCGTCTTCTGCGAGTTCCGCCGTGAAAAAAGTGAAATTCACCTTGCCGTATTTCCTGTGGTCGAAGAAATGCGGGTGTTTTGTGAAATCCAAGGTCCTGTCGTGCTCCACAACCAATATCCCGTCTTCTTTCAGAAGCTGCCTCTCAAAAACCAAATCAACCAACTCGTCGTAATGCTGGCATTCGTACGGCGGGTCGGCGAAAATAAAGTCATATTTCGCTGAATGCATCGGCAGAAAACGGAACACATCTGATCTCACAACCGATAACTCGTTCATGTTCAGTTTTGTAGCTGTCTCTCTGATGAATCTTACGCAGTTGTTGTTCTCGTCAACGGCGGTGACATGCGGGCAGCCTCTCGAAACAAGCTCGTATGAGATGTTGCCGGTCCCGGCAAAAAGGTCGAGGGCTGTGACATCCTCGAAATAGAAAAGGTTCTCAAGGATGTTGAACAGACTTTCCTTCGCCATGTCGGTGGTGGGGCGTGTCGGCAGGTTGTCGGGCGCCACAATCTGTCTGCGTTGATGTTTTCCTCTTATAATTCGCATGTTATTGAATTGAATAGTAAGTAGTTGTGAAAATATGGTGTCTTTTCTATCTCTTCTGTAAATGTCATGTCGTTGTCGCGTCTCACAAAACGTATGTCGCGGATATATCTCGATGCAAGCTCCACCAACTGCGATTTTTCCTCAATCAGGCCGAGGAAATAAACGGGGACGGTGCCTGCGTCGAGATGAAGCTGGTCGATTGTGAAAAGCAGGAAATAGAGGAAGTCTTCTTTCGTCTTGAAATTGAAGACGTTGTGAAACAGCAGATTGCATCCTTTTGTGACAATCACGTCGAACTGCGGGCTTTTCATGTTGATGTGGATGACCGGCTCGTTGTGATGTATGTTGGTTTTTATGATGTTGGATACAAGCACGCTCGCGGCGTGGTGGAATTGTGTGTCTCCCTGCATTTCCGACAATGTGGCGGCGTCATCGTTTGTGATTGAGAACACGTTGTTTGCCTCGGCTACGTCCAAAAAGTCCGATGCCGCCGTCCTGCCGTCACCTCCGATTCCGAGGAAGTCGAGGTATTTGCCTTTGGCGCGGTTTCGGAATATCGACGCCGGGACGAATGTGTTCGGGCAGTTGTCAAACAGAATGATTGTCCTGCCGAAGCCGTCGATTTTGCATGAATGCGTCGTTTCAATCTTTTCAACGGCAGTCTTCAGTGACGGATCCTGTTCGTTGACACGTTCAAGATGAATGTATTTCCGTCTTGTCTTGTCGTAAACTGAATACGAAAAACCATCCAACGAAAGCTGGATGGTTATCTCGTTATTGTTCAAGGTCACTGCTTCAGGAAACATGTTACTCCCAGTTTCCGTTTAATGAAGGCTCATCCATCGAGCCGACCTTCAAGCCTGCGTATTTGCCGAGGTCTTCCTGTTCAGCCCTGAGGTTGTTGACTCTCTGGCGGAATTTCTTGTCGTCGTCATTGAGGTATGATTTGTA
The DNA here is from genome assembly GCA_030537295.1 of Bacteroidia bacterium. Classification (GTDB taxonomy): domain Bacteria; phylum Bacteroidota; class Bacteroidia; order Bacteroidales; family F082; genus Limimorpha. The sequence continues at coordinate 10,535 of JAUNNU010000036.1, read as the reverse complement.
AGGTGCCTTAGCTTCGAAAACGGCAACTCTTAAACCGCCTCTGACGATGAAACCTGCCTGCATCTCAAACTCCTCGTTGTTTGAATAAGGGATGTAACGGAGGTCGTTGACGTTGAAATTGGCTCTGTTCCTGAACAATGAGTCGGAAACTTTCACATAACCAACTGTATCGTTGATTGTCTTCGTGAATGTCGTGTCTTCCGGGTCCGGGACGATGTTGACAACAGGAAGCTCACCGGTCTTGATGTATTCGATGAGTGAATCAAAGTCAGCGGTGTATCTGTTGTAAGTCTGCTTGAACAAAGTCTGCGAACTTCTGATATCTTTAAGATTCTGAACGACTTTGACTTCTCTTTCACTACGTGTGTTCTCGAAAGCTACAGGTTGTCTGATGCTGTCGAATACCAAATAAACCAAGAGGACTGCTACTAATGCTAATGCAATGTTGATGATTGTGAGTTTTTTATTCATGATTTTTTAATTTATTTTCGTGCGGCAAAGGTACTTATTTTTTCGATAGGTGCGCAAAAAAAAGTAAATATTTTATGTTATGCGTAAAAATTTGCTTTTTGTCCTATGTTTTCAACTTTTTCGGCTATTTTTCTCATCTCCTCGATGCCGATTTTCTCGAGGTTCTTTTCAGGTGTCTCCCTGTCGATGACGTAAATCATCGTCTTTTTCGGTTTTATTTTTTTCAGATGTTCGAGCCAGAGGCTGACTTCCTCTTCCGTAGTGTTGTCGATGACTTCCCCGTTGTGATTCCCGCGAAGGAAAAGGGTCTGTATAACAACCTGACCGTCAAAGCGTTGCAAGTCGCTGATATATTGGTTGAGGTTTATTTTCACGTTCGGGAGGTTGATTTTTTCGATGACGTCGAGGCTTCCGCCGTCGAGTTTGCAGATGTTGTTATCGACTTTTTTCAATGCGTTGAAAATCTTCTCGTCGTGGATGCGGGTGCCGTTGGTAAGCACGCTGATGACGGCTTTCGGGACGTATTTGTCTCTTAATCTTATAGTTATGTCGATGATTTCCGGGAAGTCGGGGTGCAATGTCGGCTCGCCGTTGCCCGAAAACGTGATGCTGTCGGGTTCTTTCGGTGTCCCCGCGAGTTCCTTCAATGCGTTTTCAAGCGCCTCCTCGTATTCTTCCGGCGTCGCGAGATGTGCGTTTTCATTCCTGTGTTCCGGGTTCCAGCCGCATTCGCAATATATGCAGTTGAACGTGCAGATCTTGCCTATCGTCGGCATCAGGTTGACACCCAATGAGTTGCCGAGACGACGGCTGTGAATTGGACCGAAAACCAAATTTTCAAACAATATCGCCATTTCTTTTCAAAATTTTTGCAAAAATAGTAAATGTAATGCAGATTCAACAATTTATTTTGAAATAAATTCAGTGGAATCTGCGTCAGTCTGCGGAAAAAAATCATATCTTTGCAAAATTTTTCATCGTTATGAAGACAAAATTGGAAATAACTCAGAATTGGCTGCCGCGTTACACTGGTCAGAATCTTGAGGATTTTGGAGAATATATTCTACTTACGAATTTCAAAAAATATCTTGAGCTTTTCGCTGAATGGAATTTTGTCCCGATTGTCGGCGAAGACCGTTCGATGCCTTGTGCGACAGCCGGCAACATCACGATGATAAATTTCGGCATGGGAAGCCCTAACGCCGCTACGGTCATGGACTTGCTGAGCGGGATAAAGCCGAAAGCCGTGCTGTTCCTCGGCAAATGCGGCGCCGTCCGCGCGAAATACACCGTCGGAACGATGATGCTCCCGATAGCGGCGATACGCGGCGAGGGTACTTCCAACGACTACATGCCGCCAGAGGTGCCGGCACTCCCTTCGTTCATGCTGCAAAAGGCAATCTCCACCACAATCCGCGACAACGGCTGCGACTACTGGACAGGAACGGTCTATACCACAAACCGCCGCGTGTGGGAACATGACGACAACTTCAAGGAATACCTCTCAAAGACACGCTGCATGGCCGTCGATATGGAAACAGCCACGATATTCACCTGCGGATTCGCAAACGAAATCCCCACCGGCGCACTGCTGCTCATCTCCGACCAACCCATGACACCGGAAGGCGTCAAAACCGAAGAGAGCGACAGACGCGTCAACAGCCTCTTCGTCGAAAACCATATCAAAATAGGTATAAAAGCCTTGCAGCAAATCATAAATAACGGATTGACACTCAAACACTTGAAGTTCTGATGACTTACGAACAGATTCTTGGCGAGATAAAAAACAGGATTTATCATCCGGTCTATTTCCTGATGGGCGAGGAGCCTTATTTCATTGACTCAATAAGCGACGCCATCGAAAGCACCGTCCTCGATGAAGCCGACAAGGCGTTCAACCAGGTCATCCTTTACGGGAAAGATGTCAACGTACACGACATCGTGACACAGGCGAGAAACTATCCGATGATGGGTAACTACTTGGTAATCATCGTTAAAGAAGCTCAAGACGTAAAAAACATCGAGTCGATTGAGCCTTTCCTTGAACTGATTCCGCAGACCACGATCCTCGTCATCGATTACAAATACAAGAAACTCGACAAGCGTCTGAAACTTGCCAAGACCTTGGACAAGAAATATGTTCTTTTTGAGTCTAAGAAGCTGTACGACAACGACATACCGAAGTGGATCGTCAATTATCTCGGCGGCCGTAATTACAGGATTTCGCAGAAAGCGTGCCAGATGCTCGCCGACTTCCTCGGCACAGACCTTCATAAAATAAAGAATGAACTCGAAAAGCTGATTGTCGCCGTGCCGCAAAAAAAGGAGATTGACGACAACGACGTTGAATATAACATAGGTATATCGAAGGACTTCAACATTTTCGAGCTTCAGAAAGCCATCAGCTACGGCGACTTCGCCAAGGCGGTACAAATAGTAAACTATTTCGGCGACAATACTAAAGACAATCCGTTAATCGCTTCGGTGATAATACTTTACGGATATTACTGCAAGCTCCTGAAACTTCATTACTCATCCGACAAAAGCAGAAACGGAGCCGCCAGCGTCCTCGGCGTGAATCCGTTTTTTGTCGGCGACTACCTCGAGGCGACGCGTCGTTATTCGATAAAGAAATGTGTCGAAAACATCGCTGTCTTGCGCGAGTTCGACTTGAAATCAAAGGGTTACGGTGTCGGTGACGTTGACCAGAAGGAGCTTTACCGCGAGATGATTTACAAGTTGATGATGTAAAAGCGGGGTTTTATCATGTAACTTTTTTCTATTATCTTTGCAACCTGAATAAAATCACAGACAAATGAGAAAACTTACAATCTTTTTTATAACGCTAATCGCGATTCTTTTCACAAACAACAACATCATTGCACAAATCAAAGTTTACAAAGGCAACTCGTCATACTCAAGTGATGTGATCTGCAACCTGAAAGATGGCAAAGTCTATAAGAAAAATTCTTCTTATACAAATGACGTCCTGCTCAACATCCGCGACAACAAGATTTACAGAGGGAACTCATCTCTTTCGAGCGACATAGTAGTAAACATCAAGGACAGCAAGATTTACAAGGGCAATTCATCATACAGCAGCGACATACTGATGAACATCTCAGACGGGAAAATATACAAGGGGAAATCATCATACTCCAATGACGTATTGGCTAACATCAGCAACGGCAAGGTCAGAAAGGGAAACTCCACCTATTCACGCGATATACAGTTCACAATTGCCGGCGACGTTACCATTGAAGAGTTCGTGGCGATATGGTGGGCAGTGAAATATTGCTACTAACCCGTTGGCGGAATAAAATCAGCCAACATAGTGAAATTTTTATAAAAGTTTGATTTGCAATAAAATAATTTGTATTCTTGCGGTTCGAAAAGTGCTGAATAAAATGCAAGAAATTAATTATTAAAATCACATTGTAGGCAAGATGCTTGCCGAACAACTTGAAGCCTCTGGTTTTGTTCTGATACATGGCCTCAAATGAAGTGAAAAACGACGGCAGTTCAGCGGACTCGGAAATATGAAGGAGTGACATTCGCATCAATGTCATGCGACGGTGTATGAAATATGACCGAAAAGCATAAAAACTTTCGCTCTCACTCCGAAAAAATCCTGCCTATCTCCGCGGCGTGCCTCTGAATTATGATTTTGCGCCTCAACTTCAGACTCGGCGTCATCTCTCCCGCCTCAATGCTCCATTCATGGTCAATCAACTCGAACCTCTTGATCTGCTCGTAATCGCCGAATTCCTTGTTGTATTTCGCTATCTCATTGCGGAAACAATTCATAACCTCATGATTCTTAATCATCTCCTTGTTCGACTTACAGGCGATGCCGTTCTCCTCGCACCACGCCTTCACATAATCGAAGCTGGGGACGATGAGCGCGCCGGCGAATTTCTGGTTCTCGCCGACCACTATTATCTGCGACACGAATGGCGACTCGCAGACCTTGCTCTCGAGCAATGCCGGACTGACGTATTTGCCCATCGAAGTCTTGAAAATGTCCTTGATCCTGCCGGTGATTTTCAGCATCCCGTCCTCGTCGAACTCGCCGATGTCGCCGGTGTGGAAGAACCCGTCGGCGTCGATGGCCTCGTGCGTCTTCTCTTCGTCTTTGTAATAACCGGCAAAGACATTGTCGCCTTTTACAAGAATCTCGCCGTTTTCCGCAATCCTGACTGTCTGGGCTGAAAGCGGTTCGCCGACGGTCCCGGCTTTGATTTTGCCGGTGACGATGCTGTTCGTCGCGATGACCGGAGATGTTTCAGTGAGGCCGTAGCCTTCGATGAGAGGGATGCCGATGGCGCTGAAGATTTTCACCAAACGTGGCTGTATCGCCGCGCCGCCGACAATTATGAGTTCGAGTCTGCCGCCGAACATCTGCCGTATCTTGCCGTAAACCAACATGTCGGCAAGCCGTAATTTTTTTCTGTAAAAGAATCCGTTGCTGCGTCTTGTCTCGTCAAATCTTTCTGCAAGCGACATCGCCCATTTGAAAATGTTGCGCTGTAAGCCCTTTTGCATCAAGCCTTTGCGCATGATTCCCGAATAGATCTTCTCAATCATACGTGGCACTGATGAAAACGATTTCGGCTTGATTTCCTGAATGTCCTGAAGTATCCTCCCTATGTTTTCGACGTAATACGTTGCGGTGCCGAGGAAAATTCGGCCGTAGTTGATGGTCCTTTCGTAGATGTGGCTCAACGGCAGGTAGCAGATTTGGTCGTGCGTCTCATCGATAGGGTAAACAGGGTGCAGTTGCCGTATCATCGAGAGGATGTTCTTGTGCGAAAGCATAACGCCCTTGGGCTGCCCGAGCGTGCCTGAAGTGTAGATGATTGTCGCGATATCGTCGGTTTTGATTGATGCCTCGATTGCGTCGAGTGCGGCTCTGTCCTGGTTCGCTTTGCCCAATTCGATGAGTTCATCAAGATGTCGCACACCTTCGACCGGCTTTATTGAGAATAATGAGCCAATCGAAGATGTGTCTTTGGTCATTGATGTTATCTTGTTGTAAATCAATCTGCCGGATATGAAAATAATCTTCGCTTCGGAATGGTTGAAGATGTATTCGTAGTCGCTCTGGCTGATTGTCGGGTATATCGGGACGCAGATTGCGCCGATTTGTTGGACGGCGAAGTCAATCATGTTCCATTCAGGACAGTTGTTGGCAATCAAGGCGATTTTGTCGCCGCGTTTCACGCCGAGTTTCAGAAGCCCGAAGCTGATGTTGTCGGTGACTTCTTTTACGGTCTTGCCGTCGTACTTCATCCATTTGCCGTTCACCTTGCCTCCGAAGAGGCAGTCGTGCCGTCCGCTATACCTATTAATATATAGGGGTATCAGGTCGAACAGCCGTGGCGGGACGTCTGTCAGTGTCTTGGGGCTGCCGCCCTGAAAATCCCGTTTCATTTGTTTTTCTTGATCCAGTTGAGTGCGTTGACGAATGCCTCTATCCACGGGCTGACCTCGTCGTTCTTTCTGTCTTCAGGGTAATAAGGCCACTGCCACGGCAGGAACGCTCTTTCGAGATGAGGCATCATGGCGAGATGACGGCCGTCGTTGGAGCATATCGCCGCCACCGACCAGTCGCTGCCGTTGGGGTTGCCGGGATACTCGTCGAAACTGTAGCTCATCGCGATGTTGTATTTGTCTTTGTAATACGGGAAGTTGAACTTGCCTTCGCCGTGGGCGATCCACACGCCGAGACGACGACCCTTCAGGCTCGAAAGCATGATGCTGTTGCTGTAACCTATATTGACATTTACGAAGTCAGACTCGAATTTATGCGAATCGTTGTGAAGCATCCTGATGTGTTCGTCGTGGTTCGGATAGACGAGATGCAGTTCTGTCATGAGCTGGCAGCCGTTGCAGACACCGAGGCTCATGGTGTCGGGACGTTTGTAGAAGTTCATGATGGCGTTGCGCGCCTTCTCGTTGAAGAGCAACGCGCCCGCCCAGCCTTTAGCGGAGCCGAGGACGTCGGAGTTGCTGAAGCCGCCGACGAAGACAATCATGTTGACGTCGGTGAGGTCTTCTCTCCCGCTGATGAGGTCGGTGGTGTGAACGTCTTTCACGTCGAAGCCGGCGAGGTAAAGGGCATATGCCATCTCACGGTCGCCGTTGACACCTTTCTCGCGGATGATGGCCGCCTTGATGCCAGAAGGGGTGCGGCGGTGCATGTCGATGCCGAGGTCTGCCGCCTTGCCGGTGAAATGACCGAAGTCGTAACGCAAATCCTGTCTCTTGTAGTTCTTGAAACGCTCGCGGGCTTTCTGCTCGCCGCTCTGTTTTGCGTCAAGCAGATATGAACTCTTGTACCAAAGGTCGCGTAATGAGTTGATATCCAATTCGTATGTCTCGCCGCCTTTACCAAGCTCGATGACACGTCTGCTGATTGGTCTTGCTATAATCTGATATTCGATGTTGTTGTCATCGAGAACTTTTTCAACGATGCTGTCTTTTATTTGGATGACGACTGCGGGTTTCTCGCTGAACGCCACGCTGACTATGTCGCTGTCCTTGAATGCGCTGAAGTCAACTTTGAGGCCGCCTTCGCAGTTCGCGAATGTCATTTCCAACAGCGTGGTGATGAGGCCGCCGGCTGATACATCATGTCCGGCAAGAACCAAACCTTTCTCGATGAGTTGCTGTAAAGTGTTGAAACACAGTTTGAAATATTCCGTGTCGTTGATGTCAGGAGTTTGGTCGCCGATTTTGCTCAATGTCTGGGCGAAGCTGCTGCCGCCGAGTTTGAAGCTGTCTTTTGAGAAGTCGATGTAAAGCAGCTTGGTGTCGTTGTCGTTGCACAAGACCGGTTTGACGGCTTTCTTGATGTCGGTCACTTCGCCGGCCGCCGTCACGATGACTGTTCCGGGGGCGAGGACTTTCTGTCCGTTAGGATATTTCTGTGTCATCGACAACGAATCTTTTCCTGTCGGGACGTTGACGCCGAGGTCGAGGCAGAAGTCGCTCAATGCCTTGACTGCTCTGTAGAGACGTGCGTTCTCGCCTGTGTTCTTGGCCGGCCACATCCAGTTCGCGCTCAACGAGACGCCTTTGAGGTTTTCTTCGATTGGTGCCCAGACGAGGTTGGTAAGTGCTTCGGCGACAGAGAGACGTGAACCTGATTCAGGTGAAATCAACGCCGCCGCGGGTGCGTGTCCCAACGCCGTGCCGATGCCGCGCACGCCTTGGTAGTCTAACGCCATGATGCCTAAATCGTTGAGAGGCAGCTGGATGGCTCCGGCGCACTGCTGCATGGCGACGCGTCCGGTGACGGAACGGTCAACCTTGTTGGTGAGCCAGTCCTTGCAGGCGACGGCTTCGATCTGAAGCACGTCTTGCAGATATTTGACGAACTTATTCGCTTTATATTCAACAGGTTGGAATTGATAGTCGATGTTGGTGTCGGTCAGGACGGTCTTCGGTGCGCTTCCGAAGAAGTCGGACAGGCTGAGGTCGATAGGGTTGACACCGTTTTTGCGGATGAAACGGAGTCGTTGGTCGTCGGTCGATTCGCCCACCATGTAATAAGGTGCGCGTTCGCGTTCCGCCGTGAGGCGTATGACTTCCGTATCTGCCTTGTTTACAAGGAGTCCCATTCTTTCCTGTGACTCGTTGCCGATGATTTCCTTGTCGGAAAGGGTGGGGTCGCCGACGGGCAGGTTATCGACATACACCACGCCGCCGCTCTTGTCGATGAGTTCGGAAAGGCAGTTGAGGTGGCCGCCGGCGCCGTGGTCGTGGATGGAGCGCACGGGGTTGCTGTCGTTCTCGACCATCGCGCGGATGACGTTGGCGACGCGTTTCTGCATCTCCGGGTTGGCGCGCTGCACGGCGTTGAGTTCGATGGCGTTGGAGTATTGTCCGGTGCCGACGCTCGAGACGGCCGCGCCGCCCATGCCGATGCGGTAGTTGTCGCCGCCGAGCACGATGATGAGGTCGCCCGGCTCCGGGTCTTCCTTGATGCTGTCATCAACGGGTGCGAAGCCGATGCCGCCCGCCTCCATGATGACCTTGTCGTATCCGAAGTCGCCGCCTTCGCCTTCAGAGTGCTCGAAGGTGAGAAGCGACCCGTTGATGAGCGGCTGCCCGAATTTGTTTCCGAAGTCGGAGGCACCGTTCGACGCCTTGTTGAGCAGTTCTTCAGGAGTCTGGTAAAGCCACGGGCGTTCCTTGAATCTGTCTTCCCACTCGCGTGAGCTGTCGTTGCGGGGGTATGATGTCATATATACGGCGGTGCCCGCCAACGGGATGCTGCCGCGTCCGCCAGCGAGACGGTCACGTATCTCGCCGCCGGTGCCGGTGGCCGCTCCGTTGAACGGCTCGACCGTCGTCGGGAAGTTGTGCGTCTCCGCCTTAAGCGAGATGACGGTGTCTATGTCTTTGATTTTGAAATAGTCGGCCTTGTGCTGCGTCGCCGGCGCGAACTGTTCCACCTTCGGGCCGAGGATGAACGCCACGTTGTCTTTGTACGCCGAGACGAGACGGTTTCTGTTCACCTTCGAGGTCTTCTTGATGAGCGCGAAAAGCGTCTCCGGCATCTCCTTGCCGTCGATGATGAACGAGCCGTTGAAGATCTTGTGGCGGCAGTGCTCGGAGTTCACCTGCGCGAAGCCATAGACCTCGGAGTCGGTGAGGCCGCGGCCTATCTTCTTGCTGATGCCTTTCAGATAATCTATTTCCTCCTGACTCAAAGCGAGGCCTTCCTTCTGGTTATATTCCTCAATATCAGTGATATACTTCAGCGGTTCCGGTTTCAGGTCAACGAAAAACACGTTCTGGTCGAGGTTGTGGTATTTCGCCTGAAGCATGGGGTCGAAGCTGTTGTCGTCCTCTTTTACCGAAAAATATTGCTCGATGCGGGTCACTCCGCTGATGCCCATGTTCTGGGTTATCTCGACGGCGTTGGTGCTCCACGGGGTTATCATCTCGCGGCGGGGTCCGAAGAAATAACCTTCAACAGACTGTGAATCAATCTGTTTTGCTTCATCGAAAAGCCAGATGAATTTTGTAATATCCTGCTTTGAAGGATTTTCAACGCATTGTACTGCGATGATTGTCTTTTGTTTAGTTTCGAAAAAGATTATCATATAACCAAAAAATTTCAAAGCGCAAAAATACGAAAAAATGAAATGGCATCTACAGATTTTTGAAAGAAATGCATTAATTAATAAGGTGTAAATAATTTGAAAATTAATTTTCAGGATAATGTCGCACGTATTGGAAAAAGTTGTACTTTTGCAGCTCGAAAAAATTTAAATTTTCTAATTAATAAAAAGTAATGTACGCAATCGTAGAAATCGCAGGGCAGCAGTTCAAAGTCAGCAATGGCGACAAGATCTATTGCAACCGTTTGAACGGCGAAGTCGGAAGTTCAATCTCTTTCGACAAGGTGTTGATGATCGACAATGACGGCAACACAAGGGTTGGCACCCCCGTCCTCCAAGGTGCTAAAGTTGATGCTAAAATCATAGAACATCTCAAAGCTGACAAAGTCTTGGTCTTCAAGAAGAAAAGAAGAAAAGGCTATCAGAAACTCAATGGCCACCGCCAGTGTTTGAGCAGAATCAGCATCGAAAACATCACTGAATAATTAACCTTAAAAAATCAAGAAGTTATGGCACACAAGAAAGGCGTTGGTAGTTCAGAAAACGGTCGTGAATCACATAGCAAACGACTCGGAGTAAAGGTTTTCGGTGGACAGGCAGTCATCGCTGGTAACATCATCGTTCGTCAGCGTGGTACAAAACACAATCCAGGTGAAAACGTTGGAATGGGTAAAGATCATACTTTATTCGCTCTCACAGACGGCATCGTGGAATTCCGTAGAAAAAGAGACGACCGCTCATATGTTTCAGTCATCCCGGTGGAGGCTGAAGTCACAGAATAAGCCGTTTCAAGATAACGAACAGATAAAAGACCCGGCCGCTAAAGTGGCCGGGTTTTTTATTTGAAACCTTTTAGATAAGCGAGGAAAGAAGCGGTTTATAGTTCGTAAAGTTATAAAGTTTGGAAAGTTCATAAAGTAGAAAGTTATA
>JAUNNU010000142.1 GCA_030537295.1 Bacteroidia bacterium | reverse complement strand
GAACTTCAACGAGACCGACTTCTGTCAATGGGAACACCGGTTCAAGACCAACACAGAGTACGAGGCCGAGCCAATCAACAAGAACCTCGGTGTCATCAGGACTTGAAAATTCGTACCAGCGCACACAGAGCGCAGTGAACAACGGCACCGGCGGCACAAGTTCACGTCAGGCGAAATCATCTTCCGAGTACGTCAGACCACAGAATTCCACAGTCACACGGACAACAAACCACAGTTCCGGCAACAATTCCACAGGTACGAGCGTGCGCACGACAACGACGACAAGAAGTTCTTCAAACAACGCTTCGGGCAGAAGTTCCGGCAGCACGATTTCGAGCGGTTCATCGAGAAGCGGCAGTTTCGGCGGTGGTCGCAGCGGCGGTGGCAGTTTCGGAGGCGGCGGTCGCAGCGGCGGAAGTGTCGGAGGCGGCGGAAGACGGTAATCAAGTTAAAAGTTAAAGATAAAAAGGTTAAAGAAATGAAACGCACATTATTAATATTAGCATTAATGACGCCTTTGTTCATCAAGGCTCAAGGCATATTGGATGTCTATGACTTTTCGACATCATTTTATCAGGGAACGGCAAAAAGTGCAGCTATGGGCAACGCCATGGGCGCGGTGGGACAGGACTTCTCCTCCATCTCAATCAACCCTGCCGGATTGGGACTGTTCAGACATTCAACTTTCGTGTTCACACCAGGCCTGACGATAGCCAACACGAAGTCGGAATTCAACGGATACGACAATTCCTCCACGGAGATAAGACTGCCCGTCAACAACATCGGAGCGGCGGTCGTGTTCCAGAAAGACGACGAAATTCTGAAGGCGGTGAACTTCGGCATCGGGATGAACAGAATCAACAACTACACTCAAGAAACGTTTGTATCAGGCCTGAACACGACGAGTTCACTCGTTGACGCATATTTCATCGATATGGCTGCAAACGGCATCACCAACGCTGACGGATTGTATTCATTCTCACCCAATTACATCTATCCGCTTTGGGACACATACGTCATAGGAGCCAGCGAGAGCAATCTTTACACGACAACGGTCCCGGCCGGATATATAAACCAGCAGCGCGGCTTGTTGAAAAAAGGCTACACCGACGAGATCTCCATTTCGTTAGGTTTCAACCTGAGCGACAGATGGTTCATCGGCGCGTCACTCGACATACCAAGACTTTACAGATACACCATAAACGACTACAAAGAGACGAATCAGTCGAACGACCCGGCTTTCAACAACTTCATGTATTGGATGCAGGAGGAGGTCATCTCCACCAACGGCTGGGGTGTCGGCGGCAAATTCGGTTTGATCGGACATCCCGCGAAATGGCTGCGTCTCGGCCTTTCGTTCCACACTCCGACGCTTTACGACATCGAAGAGAGCTGGAGGACATATACGACGGCGCAATACAGGACTGACCCGGACCCGTCAGCAAGCAGCCACAGCACCATAAAGAACTACGACACTCCGACGAGTATCTACAAATACAAACTCACCACGCCGCTGCGTTTTGACGCCAGTGCCGCTTTCATCTTCGGCAACAACGGCATGATAACATTCGACTACGAATTTGTCAACTACAGAAACGCTTCCCTGAGCTGCCGGGATTACGATTATTCTTACGTGAACAGAGCCATTGACGACATTTTCAAGGCGACTTCCAACTTCCGTCTCGGCGGCGAATACAGAGTCAAAAGTGTCTGTTTCAGAGCAGGTTACGCATTCTACGGCAGCCCTTACGGAATGTCGGAGAAGAACTTCAGGACGAACAACTTCTCATTCGGTATCGGACACACAGTCCATTTCTTCACCATCGATGCGGCATACGTGTATGGGCGCACGCCTAACTCGTATTACGTTTACGCACCTTATTCCGACCAGATTCCGGCGGCGGACCTTGAGAATACAAACATCATCGATGAGACGAAAAACATGCACCAGATCGTGGTGTCACTCAAATTCAAGTTAGATTAGAAAACCAAGAGTATAAAAAAAGCGTCATCTTTGCAGATGACGCTTTTTTATTTTCGGAACCATTAGTTCATTGATTTGTATTGTTCAATGATGTCGTCGTCAACGAGGATACGCCCGCAATATTCACAAACGATGATTTTCTTGTGGATGCGGATGTCGAGCTGGTGTTGCGGAGGGATTCTGCTGAAGCAGCCGCCGCAGGCGTCACGTTCGATGTTCACGACAGCGAGACCGTTGCGTGCGCCTTTTCTGATACGCTTGTAAGCGGCGAGCAGACGGTCTTCGATGACCGATTCGCTTTCAGCCGACTGCACCATCAGAGCCTTCTCTTCCTTTTCAGTCTCCTCGATAAGAGTGTTGAGTTCCAAGCGCTTGCCTTCGAGAAATGACTTACGTTCCTCGACTTTCTCCTCTGTTTCAGTCAGATTCTTCTTCACGTCTTCCATTTTCAACGTGCACTCATGAATCTTCTTTTCACAAAGTTGGATCTCAAGTGATTCATATTCAGTTTCTTTCTGAAGAGAATCATACTCACGGCTGTTACGCACGTTGTCGAGCTGCTCCTGATATTTCTTTATCTTGGCCTGAGTCTCTTTGATTTTAATCTTGAAGTTCGTGACATCTGTCTTGTACTTCTTGATTTCCTCATTGTAGTTTTCTATACGTGTCTCAAGACCGGCGACTTCGTCTTCAAGGTCCTGGACTTCCTCAGGAAGCTCACCACGCTGGATGCGGATTTTGTCAATCTTTGAATCAATCTGCTGCAATGTGTAAAGTGCAACAAGTTTCTTTTCGACAGTAACTTCAACCTGTTCTTCTTCGTTTAGCTTATTTTCTTGATTTTCAGCCATTTATGTAATATTTAGATATTATACAAAATAATTTATCGAATTCGTTTTCACTTCAGAAATTGAAACTGCAAAGTTAGTAATTTTTTTTGAAATAACATCAGCAATTAATTCTTTTGTGAATTGTTCTGTTTCATAATGACCGGCATCGACTAAAAGCAGCTTGCCATCGGCCTCAAAAAAGTCGTGATATTTCACATCCGCCGTCACGTAAGCATCTGCATTACAATGTTTTACATCATTAAGCAGAAAGAATCCTGCGCCGCCGCACACTGCCACTTTCTTGATTTTTCTGTTCAAAAAATCCGAGTGACGGAGTGCTTTTGCGCCGAGATTTTTCTTCACCATGCTCAAAAAATCGCTTTCATCCATCTCGTTTTCAAGAAATCCGACCATTCCGCCGCCGGCTTCCACGTCAAGGCCTTTGATTTGTTCAATCACGTGAACGTCTTTCACGCCGAGTTTCTTCGCGAGTTCAAAACTCACTCCGAGTCGGCTGTTGTCGAGATTTGTGTGCATGCACGCTATCGCGATGTCGTTTCTTATGGCCTTTATCACAATTCTCTCCAACGTGTTTTCCGGAAGAAGATGTTTCAAAGGCTTGAAAATCAACGGATGATGACTTATCACAAGATGAAATCCTTTTTCAACAGCTTCATCGATGACGGCCTCGGTGACATCAAGAGCCACCAAAGCCTTGTCAACCTCCATATCGGCATCGCCGACCAAAAGCCCTGCATTGTCCCACGATTCCTGCCATTCCAACGGCGCAATATCCGTTATGCAAGCCACTATTTCCCTGACTGTTTTCATTACAAAAATTTTCGGCGAAATTAATATTTTTTTTTCATATCATTCAAAATTACGGAGCATTTAGTTCAAATTTTTTATAAGATATTGAACAGCAATTCATTGACCATGATTTTGACATATAACAAATCACGATTATCACATTGCCGAATCAGTGTTTGAAATGTACAGATTGAATTCCGCAAAATAACTGACGTCCAATATAATTATCTTCCATTAAAATAATGACTGACAATTGAAAAAAAACGTATATTTGCGCCCTGAAATTAAAATGTGAATTTGTATCATCTTTATCATCATTGAAATGTGTAAAAACAGGATACTGAACCGTTATTTCCTGCTGTGCGCCCTGTTGCTTTGCACGGCTGCCGGATGGGCGCAGTCGCCCTCAACATTGGGAAAAGATTTCTGGGTTTCGTTCATGAACAGCTACGATGAGGGCTATGGCATTGAAACCAAACTGATTGTAACTGGGGCGGATGACTGTTCCGGAACAGTCACCAACCCGAAGACGGGCTGGAGCACGAATTTCACGGTAACGTCAGGCAGCATCACGAAAGTGAACATCCCTTTGGAGCAGGCCTTCACCACAAGGTCGGGGCAGGTCGTGAACACGGGTCTGCATGTCACCGCAACGGATACCATCTCGCTTTATGCCTCCAACTTCACCACCTGTTCGTTCGATGTCACCAACGTACTGCCGACGCCGGCCTTGCGCGACGAGTATGTCCTGCAGACCTACGAAGGCGCCCTCATCAACTGCGAGGCGCTGATAGTGGCGACCCAGGACGGCACCGTCGTTGACATCACGCCGAAATGCGCCACCGCACAGGGGCAGCAGGCCGGCCAAGTGTTCAGCGTCACCCTGGACGCGGGGCAATGCTACCAGATCGCCTCGGTGAACGGCGGCGACCTCTCCGGCTCGCATGTGAAAGCACGCAACGGACGCAAGATCGCCGTGTTCAGCGGCAATGTATGTGAATACATCCCAGAAGGCTACATGGCCTGCGACCACATCGTGGAGCAGGACTGGCCCGTGGCTTTCTGGGGGAAGCAGTTCATCGTGACCACCTCAAGCATGCGCAACAACGACATCGTAAGGGTGACGGCCTCGGCCAACAACTGCGTGGTGAAGAAAAACGGCGCCGCCCTGACAACCCTCAACGCGGGGCAGACACACGAGTTCGAGCTGAACGCCTCGGAAGACGCCGTCTTCATCGAGACCACACAGCCCGCCTGCACCTACCTTTATTTCACCGGCGCCAACTATGGCGGCACCAACGGCGACCCCTCAAAGGTGATTATCAGCCCTGTGGAACAGCAGATACATGAAACCACCTTCGGGACCTTCTCCTCCGGCACCTCGCGCTACCATTTCGTGAACGTGGTGACGCAGACCTCGTGCGTGAACGGGATGCGCCTTGACGGCAGCGACATCTCCGACCGCTTCAAGGTGCTGCAAGCCAAGACTGAATACTCATACGCCAAGATACAGGTGTCGGACAACGCCCACAAGCTGAGCAACCGCAAGGGCGGCTTCGTGGCTCATGTGTATGGCCTGGGATTCTGCGAGAGCTACGCCTACTCGGTTGGCTCAAACGCCGCCGACCTCAACGCCGCCATCGAAG
>JAUNNU010000035.1 GCA_030537295.1 Bacteroidia bacterium | reverse complement strand
TCTTTAGTTTTTAGTTTTTAGGGTCAACGGACTAATGGCTAATGGCTAACGACTAAATTTTGCCGGTTTTCTCGCATATATGAAAAAATGCAGTATCTTTGCAGTCGCTAAAAACGTGTATTTACACGGAATCAACGAATACAATATATTTTTGCGATGCAGATAAAAAGAGAAAATACCTTCAGGAACTCATCAATGCATGCGGAAATCGCATGATTAAGGTGATTACCGGAATGCGCCGATGTGGAAAATCGTATTTGCTGTTCACCATCTTTCATGACTATCTTGTGGGAAACGGGATTCCGGAAGACCATATCATTATGGTCGATTTGGAAAACCGTCGGAATATGGCATTGCGAGATCCGGATGTGCTGCTAAATCACATATTTGACAGAATTGTAGATAAGGAGCATTATTATGTATTATTGGACGAGGTACAGTTGGTGAGTGAGTTTGAAGATGTACTGAACAGTTTTCTTAAAGAGGATAATGTTGATGTTTTTGTTACGGGAAGTAACGCAAAATTCCTGAGCAAAGACGTGATAATTTCGTGGACGAGGTGATGAAATCCGTATTCATCCACTTTCGTTCCGCGAGTTTGCAGAGCATAGGCAATCTTATTCTGACGCCATGTTGCGTGAATATATGTTGTATGGCGGCCTCCCACAAGTGGTATTGGAAAACGACCCTGCACGCAAAGTCGCATACCTGAAACAACAATTCACACACACCTACTTGCGTGACATCAAAGATAGGTATAATATTCAAAACGATAGCGACTTGTTGGAACTTATAACCATAATATCATCCTGTATTGGGTCTCTTACCAATCCCCCAAAAATAGCCGACACCTTCAAGGCAGCCGACCTATATGAATGATGACGGCTTGTTTATCGTCAACTTAGTGGATTTCCTTATGAATCCGGCAAAATTTATTGGATGAATATCTTAAAGAATTATAACAAATATGCACAAACTCCTTTTATCAATCACCGCCCTCACGCCCACCATCGGCGCGTAGTTCTTTTCTTAAAGACTAAAGACAAAAAAAATCAAAGACAAGGTTTCAGCTATCATCATTTTTTCTAATTTTGCCGGCGATTTAATATCTGATTAATACCCATGAATATGTTCGACATTTGTGCAGAGTCATCTCGCTGCCTGCTTTGCCACAACGCACCATGCGATGTGTTTTGCAAACATCATCTCCAACCCGCCCGCGCCATCCGCGCCATCCGTTTCGACAACAAAACGAATGCCTCTAAATGGCTTTCGGATGCCTGCGTCAACTGCGACGCGCCTTGCGAAAAACACTGCATCCATTCCGACAAACCAATACGAATCAATGAGATAGCAAAAACCGTAATATCAAAATATTCAAATCTGCCTGACATTGACAACGTTGATTTATCGGTTGACTTTTGCGGTGTCCGTTGCGAAAACCCGTTCTTCCTCGCCTCGTCAGCGATATGCACGAACTACGAAATGGTAGCCCGCGCGTTCGATCAAGGTTGGGGCGGCGTTGTCTTTAAAACCATCGGACTCGATGAAATTCATGAGGTCTCACCACGTTTTGATGCCGTTAGAAACCACTCCGGACAACCTTTCTTCGGATTCCGCAATATGGAACAAATAAGCGAACTCTCAGCCGATGAGAATTTCGGCATCTTGAGACGGCTCAAACAGGATTATCCTTCAAAGATAATCGTGGCAAGTATCATGGGACAAACTGATAATGAATGGATTACGCTTGCAAAAAGAGCCGAGCAAAGTGGCGCCGACATCATCGAGCTGAACTTCTCTTGTCCGCAGATGAAAAAATCGGGAATGGGTTCCGATGTCGGGCAAAACGTGCGACTCGTCAAGAAACTCACCGAAGCCGTAAAACAAAACGTCGGCAGGCCCGTCATCGCGAAGATGACACCCAATATCACCGACATCTGCAAGCCGGCTTTAGCTTCATATTCGGGCGGTGCCGATGGCATTGCAGCCATAAACACCATAAAATCAGTCACTTTGTCAGAATCGGCACTCGTCAGCGGGAAACGGACGATTAGCGGTTATTCCGGGAAAGCTGTCAAACCGATAGCCCTGCGCTTCATCCTCGACATCGCGACCGACCCAAAAACAAGAAGAGCCGGCAAGGATTTGCAGATAAGCGGAATCGGCGGAATCGAGACGTGGCGTGACGCATTGGACTTCATCCAGCTCGGCTGCAGAAACGTTCAGGTCTGCACAGCCGTGATGCAGTACGGTTACCGCATCATCGACGACCTGGTTCTCGGAATGAAGACTTATATGAGTCAGAAAGGCGTAAAAGACATTTCCGAGTTGGTTGGGAGTGAGTTGCCGAGTTTCGGCAAACCGGGCGACCTTGACAGAAGCACGAAGGTTTTTCCACGATGGGACCGCGAAGTCTGCGTCGGATGCGGACGCTGTTATTTAGCTTGTTCCGACGCCGGCCATCAGGCGATAGTCTTTGACGAGAAACGCACCCCGAGACTCATCGGGGCCAACTGCGTGGGCTGTCATCTGTGCCGCTTGGTATGCCCAACAGGAGCCATTCTGACAAGCAATCGAATGTAAACTTCTATCTCCTGGTAATAAAGATGCGCCGTTTTAACAGTTACAGCGACTATTTCAAACTTGTTTTCGGCGGGCGTGTGCAGAAGATCAGCCCCGACATCGTGATAGAACGCTTCGCCGGCGAGGTGCCGCCGCGTTTCCTCGTCTCGAAGCCGTGGGAGAGCCTGCGTTACGACCACGTGCTCGCGATGATAGAAAGACGCATGGCGGAACGCGGCACATGGCAGGGACGGAAATCAGGTAATCAGGTGGACAGGTGATTAGGTATTCAGTATTTAAAAACTCGTGCAACTCGTGTTAAAAACTTGTGCAACTCGTGTTATAAAATTCCGTACCTTTGCAGCCGATTTTACAGATAATAAATAAATAATGAAGAAAACATTTCTCATTCTCGCAGCCCTGCTATGCAGCTGCTTCGCGCTGAAGGCGCAAATTTTCGATTGCGACGGCCTGACGTACCGCGTTTTGTATGACTTCATACCCGCCGTTAAGCTGGAGAAATGCACCCCGCACTTCCAAGCCCATGATTTTGTCATACCTTCTACCATAAATCACGCAGGCAGGACCTACATCGTGATGGAAATTGGCGAAGGAGCTTTTGAAGACTGTATGCTCACCGGCTCGCTCACCATCGGCAATAACGTGATTAGTATTGATAAATATGCTTTTGCATACTGTGGTGCGCTCGACGGCACGCTCATCATCGGCGAATCCGTTGATCAAATTGGCGAAGGAGCTTTTGAACATACCGGTTTTACACAAATCATTTTCAGATGTTCCTCGCCGCCTCATTTGATATCTTATCCTTTTCCGCATAGTTTTTTGTGGTATGACCTCGTTGTGCCTTGCGACAGTCTCAGTGATTATGTAAACGCGTACGGGGGGGCTAGATATATGGGAGGATTTTGTTCAATTCGAACTTACGGTGACATCAGCCAACCCGGATTTCGGCTCGGCAAAAATAGACCAACCCGCCACCTGCCAGAACAACGGACAAGTCACCGTTAGCGCCACACCGCTTGCCATAGACTGCATGTTCACCTGCTGGACGGAAAACGGCGAGGTGGTCTCAACCGACAACCCATACACCTTCACCTTGGAAAGCGACCGCAACCTTGTGGCCAACTTTTGGGAAAAGAAATACATTTACGAGCCTATCGAGTCCTTGCCTTCGCACATCAGCTCTAATGACATTTATGTGCTCGGCTATCAGGATGGCAACAATTACTACCTGCACTCTTCGGGAACGGCAGCCGGAAAAATGAAGCTGTCATTATATCCTGCAAATCCTGTCGAATACAAATTCAATGATTTTGGTTATGCCTACAATCTTGTTTATGCATATTGCGATAACGGAGATTTGTCCATCACCACGCAGGGAGTGTCTCTCTCATCATTTAACCCATTTGACTCGACAGATCCTTTTGCTTTGTCCATAACGGACGGCAACATCTCTTCGGCTGGCTCATCTGGCTACACCGTCTGCCACAACGGCAACATCATTACGACACATACGGGAACAAGCGAAGGCAACCTGCGCTTCTTCAAACGCATACCATTGCACTACATCACATTGTCGGTCAGCCCGGAAGAAACCGGCACGGCTACGGCAACCAGCGGCGGCGAAACTGTGCAATCGGCAGTTGAAGGAACGGAAATCACCGTTTCGGCAACGCCCACGGAAGGCTACAGGTTCAAGAATTGGACTGAAAACGGCGAGGTGGCATCCACTGAAAACCCATACACCTTTACCTTGACTGCCGACCGCAACCTTGTGGCCAACTTCTATAAGCCATACGATTTCTCCGCCATTTGCGAAACCGGCCAGACCCTCTATTACAGAATCATCGATGCAGAGCAGCATTGGGTGAGCATTGTGGCACCGAATAGCGACAACTATTTGGAATGTTACGAAGGTTACACCAGACCTACAGGGAATATCAGCCTGCCCGCAACCGTCAGCCACAATGAAATAAGCTACACTGTGAAGGCTATCGGCGACTGTGCCTTTTACTTTTGTTCAGGCTTAACCGGCTTGCTCACCATTCCAAATTCCGTGACAAACATTGGAGAAGGGGCTTTTGAAGGCTGTTCAGGCTTCACTGGTTCGCTCACCATTCCAAATTCCGTGACAAACATTGGAGAAGGGGCTTTTTGGAACTGTTTAGGCTTCAATGGCTCACTCACCATCGGCAGTTCCGTGACAAACATTGGAAAAGAGGCTTTTGAACTCTGTTCAGGCTTCACTGGCTCCCTCACCATTCCAAATTCCGTGACAAACATTGGAGAAGCGGCTTTTTTTGCATGTTCAGGCTTCAAAGGCTCACTCACCATTCCCAATTCCGTGACAAGCATTGGAAATCAGGCTTTTTATGGTTGTTCAGGTTTCAACGGCTCGCTCACCATCGGCAACGCCGTGACAAGCATCGGAAATTCTGCTTTTGAAGGCTGTTCGGGCTTCACTGGCTCGCTCACCATTGGCAATTCCGTGACAAACATTGGAATAAGGGCTTTTTATCATTGTTCAGGTCTCAACGGCTCGCTCACCATCGGCTGTTCCGTGACAAGCATTGAGCAATATGCTTTTTATGGATGCTCTTTCACCAACATCATTTCCAAAGCCCAAACCGCACCAAGCCTGGCTTCAAAAATTCCAAATGCTTCAGGCAATGTTTATATTCCGGCAGCCGCATCGACATTGGAATCTTACCAAAACAGATGGAGCGGGTATGATTACATTTTCATTCAATACAATAGGGAAGACTACCACTTCAACGGCACGGGCAGCGAATGGAACACCGCCGCCAACTGGGAGGAAAACGAAGTGCCTTTCATGCCGTGCCACAATGTTTTCGTCAACGCCGACTGCATCTTCGATGCCACTGGTGTCAATGCCGTCATGCACTCGGTGAATGTCGCAGCAGGCAAAACGCTCACCATTGCCGAAGACAAGACGTTGACGGCAGACCTCATCATCCTTGAAAACGGTGCGCAACTGATAGACAACGGAAGCGTGAATTGCAGCGATTACACGGTGAAAAAGGAAATCGCCGCCAACGGCAGGGCAAGCGACGTGAACTGGTTTACGATAAGCTCGCCGCTCACGGCCAGCACCGCGCTCGCGAATGTCAAAGGCCTCATCCCGACAACAGTCACGGCGACCGACTACGACCTCTACCGCCTCGACGAGAAAAACGGCATCTGGGTGAACTCAAAAGTCAATGACAATTCAAACGTCATCGCGAACCCCGACTTCAAGACAATAGACAAAGGCGTCGGATACATATACCATATAGAAAACGGCACGACACTTGAATTCAATGGCAAAATCAATGTCGGAGACGTTGAATGCAACCTCACAACCGGTGCGGCGCACGGCTACAACCTCATCGGCAACCCGTTCACACAGAACATCAAGCTGACAGACGTCAGAAAAGGAAGTGCCGACTTTGCGGACGGCTTCTATGTTCTCTCCAACGAGAACACATGGGGGACAAGACTCACAGACGGCGAAATCAAACCACTCCAGGGTTTCCTCGTGCAGGCTACCGTGGCCAGCGGTGTCACCATCAGCAAGCCGGGTTCGGGGAGCAAGGGCGAGCGTTCAGACAAAAAGAACGACAACATCGAAATCGTAGTGTCAAACGACAACTATAAAGACAACGCTTTCGCGGTGCTCGGCGAGGGTACCGGCCTCAACAAACTCAGCCACCGCAACGCCGAAGCCCCGATGCTCTACATCCCGCAGGACGGCGAGGACTTCGCAATCGCGTTCATGAACGAGGGCGTGAGAGTGTTCCCGCTCAACTTCAAGGCCATGACGACAGGCAGATACGACATCAGCGTCAAAGCCACCGACGACATCAACCATCTGATTCTCATCGACAACATGACAGGCGAAAAGACCAACATGCTGCTTGAAGACTGCTATTCGTTCGTCGGCTCGCCCGCCGACAACGAAAACCGCTTCACGGTGAAGCTCGGCGTCAGCAACGGCAGCGACGATGACGAGCAGTTCGTCTATCAGTACGGCAATGAGCTTATCATCGATGGCGAGGGCTTGCTTCAGGTGTTCGACGTACTCGGAAGAGTCGTCATCAGCGAGGAGGTCCACGGACAGAGAGTCGATGTCAGCAAGCTCACCACCGGCGCATACATCGTGAGATTGACGGGAAATGAAGTCAAGACGCAGAAGATTATTGTTAGATAAAAGGTTGATAAAAAAGAGGAAGAAGATGTCATTGACAACATCAGAATCATGCGGGCCTTTATCGAGATGATATATTCCATCAATTGATGAAATATATCATCTCGGTGCGTCGCTGAAAGACCTTGGGAGAAAATGGTTCGCGTTCTCAATATTACGTTGCAGTAAAGAATTACTGCTGAATAATATAATATGAAAGAGCCTCTATTTCTCAACAAATTCAAGAACCGAGTCTGTCACATATTTCAGTTGCTCATCGGTGAACTCGGTGTGAATCGGGAGTGCGAGGACGTGGTCGCAGAGATATTCGCAGACCGGGAAGTCGCCTTGTTTGTAACGCGGGTCGGCGTATGCTTTCTGCAAATGGAGCGGCACCGGATAGTAGATCGCGCTCGCGATGCCTTTCGACTGCAGGTGCGCCATCAAGCCGGCGCGGTCAACGTCTTTCAAGACAACGACATACTGATGATATACATGGTCGGTGAAAGCCGGATAAACCGGTGTTACGATGTGTTCTGTCTTTGCGAAAGCCTTGTCGTAATACGCTGCGGCGTACTGTCGTGCCGCGATATATTCATCGAGATGTTTCAATTTAATGTCAAGGACAGCTGCCTGAATAGCGTCCAAGCGTGAGTTGACGCCCACATAGTCGTGATAATAACGCACTTTCATGCCGTGGTTCACGACGCAGCGTAGCATTTCGGCGAGAGCGTCGTCATCGGTGAACAGTGCGCCGCCATCGCCGTAGCAGCCGAGGTTCTTCGACGGGAAGAACGAGGTGCATCCGATATTGCCTATTGTACCCGATTTCTTCACGATGCCGTCTTTGAAAGTGTAATGTGCGCCGATTGCCTGTGCGTTGTCTTCAACGACATAGAGATTATGACGTTTCGCGATGTCCATTATCGCATCCATATTTGCGCATTGTCCGAAGAGATGCACCGGCACGATGGCTTTGGTGCGCGGAGTGATGGCGCGCTCAACAGCCGCGGGGTCAATGCAATATGTGTCTGGTTCAACGTCAACGACAACAGGTTTCAGGCGAAGCAACGCTATAATCTCGGCTGTCGCGATGAAAGTGAACGATGTGGTGATCACTTCATCGCCGGGCTGGAGACCGAGGCCCATCATGGCAACTTGCAGAGCATCAGTGCCATTAGCACACGGTATCACGTGCTTCACACCCAAATATTCCTGTAAATCTTCCTGAAATTTCTTCACAAAAGGGCCGCCGATGAAACCGGCCGTCGAGAGAATCTGCTGTATCGAGGCATCAACCTCTGTCTTGATTTTATTATACTGACCAACAAGGTCAACCATTGGAATCTGTTGCATCTTACAATTATTAATTACGCTGCAAAGATAGAAAAAAATATTTTATCAAAACATTTGTACAAATCAAAAAATGTTGTATTTTTGCACCTCGTTTTAAATAGAATAAATTGAACAATAAATAAGTCAGAGTTATGTCAAGAATTTGTCAGATAACAGGAAAGAAAGTCATCAGTGGAAACAATGTTTCACACTCAAACAAGAAGACTAAGAGAACGTTCAAACCGAACTTGAAGATTAAGAAATTCTATGTTCCGGAGTTGGACGAGTGGGTAGTATTGAAAGTTTCAGCGGCAGGTCTCCGCACCATCAACAAGAAGGGTGTTTACAAGGCGATGTGCGATGCACAGGATGCTGGTAATCTGAACCGTTGGTAATATATACCTTAAAAAAATCAATGCCGTCTGTATCAAGGCGGCTTTTTTTTTAAGTCTGACAGAATGTCATGTCGGTTTTTTCGTTGTTGATTGTAATTTTTAAAGCAGAATGCCGTTAATTGGTTTATGAAATTTAAACTGTTGGTTATCATAATGATTTTACTTCCGTTTTTTGCTTTCGGGCAGAAAAACGAAGGCATTTTGTACGGCAGGATAACCGATGGTGACGGCAAGGCACTTGAATACGTCAACGTTGCTGTCATAGACTCTCCTTACGGCGTTGTCTCCGACAGTCGCGGCGAGTATTCGCTGACGCTTCCGGCCGATGTCACGTTGGAAGTCGTTTACTCATTCGTCGGATACGAGCAGAAGAGCGTCAGCGTCAGATTGAGAAACAAAGAGAGGCGCAAACAGGACATGAGGCTTTCTGTCACTTCGACGATGCTCGAAGAGGCCACCGTCAGCGACCAGGCGGTGAAGTCGGAGACGGTGACGCGGCTCAACGCACGAGAGACGGTGCTGCTTCCGTCGTCGGGTTCCGGCGGCATCGAAGACTTGGTGAAGACGCTTCCTGGCGTGTCATCGACCAACGAACTCAGCTCACAATACAACGTCCGCGGCGGTAACTTCGACGAAAACCTCATCTACGTCAACGGGATAGAGATTTACAAACCATTCCTCGTCGGCTCCGGCCAGCAGGAAGGCCTCAGCTTCATCAACTCGCGACTCATCTCAAACATCGAGTTCTCGGCAGGCGGATACGCCGCCGAATACGGCGACAAGATGTCGTCAGTGCTCGACATCACCTATAAAAAACCGACGAAAACGGCAGGCTCAGTGACGCTCAGCATGCTCGGCGCCGACGTTCACGCCGAAGGACGCACAGCACGTAATAAAATAAGTTACCTCATCGGAGCACGTTACAAAAACACGAAATATATCCTCGGAAAAATGGAGACAAAAGGCGTTTACCAGCCGAACTTCATTGATGTACAAGGACTTATGACATATAACATCACACCGAAATTCGAGATTTCGGCTCTCGGATATTACTCAAGAAACAGCTACACCATGGTTCCGGAGACACGTGAGACCGACTTCGGAAACCTTCAGGCTTCGTATCGGCTCAAGGTCTATTTCGACGGAAAAGAAGCCAGCCATTATAACACCGGCCTCGGCGCCGTGACATTCAACTACAGCCCCAATGAAGACCTCAACCTGAAACTCATCGGCTCGATGTATTCAGCTTCTGAATCGGAAACATTTGATATTCAAGGTCAATACTGGATCGGACTTTTGGAAACGACCAACAGCACCGAGCAGGAAGGCGACGTAGTGACAAACCAAGGTGTCGGCACGTACATCGAACACGCACGCAACTATTTCTATTCGAGAGTCGCCAGCATCGACCACAAAGGCGCATACAACCACAACGGAAGCACCCTGAAATGGGGCGTCCGCTATCAACATCAAGCCATTGACGACATCATCAGGGAATGGGAGATGGTCGATTCAACGGGGTTCACACTCCCCCACTCCACCGATTCCATCCTGAACCCGTCGAACCCGATGCAGACACCGCTTGAGTTGAAAAACGTCGCCAACGGGCATAACATCTTGCATATCAACAACGTTGACGCCTTCATCCAGGACTCGTGGCAGATTGAGAACGAGAAAGACGACATCTTCGTCATCACGGCCGGGCTTCGCGCCAACTACTGGGGTTACAACAAAAAAGCGGATGTCAGCCCGCGCGTCGGATTCGCAATGAAGCCGCATTGGAACCGCAACATGGTGTTCAGACTCTCCGGCGGCGTTTATGTGCAGCAGCCGTTCTACAGGGAAATCAGGATGTTCGACGGCTCACTCGTTGACCCCGACAATGCCTCGTCGCAGAAATCGTACCAGGTTGTTCTCGGCCATGAGTTCAACTTCATGGCGTGGGACAGACCTTTCGTCCTGACAAGTGAGATTTATTACAAATACCTTAAAGACATCGTGCCTTACGAAGTCGATAACATCAGGATAAGATATTTCGCCGACCAGAAAGCGACCGGCTATGCCACCGGCATCGACTTGAAAATCAACGGTGAATTTGTGAAAGGCATCGACAGCTGGGCGTCGCTTTCGGTGATGAAGACGGCGGAGAACATAAAATATTACGTCGCCGCTGACGGAAGCGTGCTGTCGCAGACCGATGTCAACAACGGCGCCGACTTCGACCACGACACCATCATCAACGGCATCCCGCGTCCGTCGGACCAGCGCGTCAACTTCGCGATTTTCTTCCAGGACTACATCCCGTTCATCCCGTCATTCAGGGTGAACCTGAAACTCATCTTCGGCACCGGACTTCCGTTCGGGGCTTCAAATTCAGAACGTTACCAACAGACAATGAGGATGTCGCCTTACCGCCGCGTTGACATCGGCTTCAGCAAACAGCTCATCGGCGAAAACACCAAGTTCAGAAACCCGAAAAACCCGTTGAGATACATCGACAACTGCTGGCTGAGCCTCGAGGTATTCAACCTGCTCGGCGTGAACAACGTAAGCTCATACATGTGGGTCACAGACGTTTACAACATCCAGTATGCCGTCCCTAACTACTTGACCGGCAGGCAATTGAATCTGAAACTGATTGTTGAGTTCTGATTTCGATTCGGCATTTATTACTTCAGATAAGCAAAGTATTTTATTCTTGATGTTGAATAAATTTTGATCTATAGGTCAGAAATTCATCAAAAATTGTGATTCATAAAAACACGATTGCATACTTTAAAATACTATAATTTTGATTTTCAATGCTTTTCGAGTTTGCAAAATACAAAGACATTTTATCCCACTACGCTAACCCGATTTTTCACACTTTATATTTTCCTCTCTTCAAGCTGTTCTCTCGCTATCTCAATCGCCTTACGAAGTTTCTGCGATAGCAAGTCCTTGTCTGGAAGCCGAGTGTAATACTGCGCCACTTTTATAGGGCTGTCTTTGTCAAGCATCAGATATTCAACGTGTTCGGTATTTCCCTCCGAACAAAGAATCAGTCCGATTGGCGGTTCTTCACCTTCTTTCTTTTCGTGCCGGTTCAAATACCTCAAATAAAGAAGCATCTGACCTTCATGTTCCGGCTTGAATTTTCCAAGTTTTAACTCAATTGCCACAAGCCGCCGCAAACCACGATGATAGAAAAGCAAATCGAGATAATAATCCGTCGCGTCAACTGTGATACGTTTCTGCCGTTCAAGGAATGCAAAATCGTTGCCGAGCTCCCTCAAAAATTCCTGTATCTGTAACAGTATCGCT
Organism: Bacteroidia bacterium; assembly: GCA_030537295.1. Taxonomy (GTDB): domain Bacteria; phylum Bacteroidota; class Bacteroidia; order Bacteroidales; family F082; genus Limimorpha. Next base: position 11,872 of record JAUNNU010000035.1, on the reverse strand, counting down.
GACTCCAAATCATTCTCCGAAAAGTTCTTCGGGAAATTGAGCATGTCGAGAAAATACGTGCTGCGGAAAATCATATCTGGAGAAAGAGATTTCGTCTCTTTCGTCTCCATAAGCTCTTTTCTAATAATCTCATTTGGTTTCTTGCTCAATGCAGTTTGTTCAAACAATTGATTATCAATCTTTTGAATAAGAATTTTAACACTCCAATTCTCAATCATGCACATTTCCATGTAAAATTGTCTTGCCAACGAATCTTTAACTGTTGTCAAAATTCTTATGTGCGACCATGTCAATTGGGTACACGCGTGTACCCAATTTGAATTGGGTACGCACGCATACCTAATTTCTTCTTCAGTGAAACACTCGGCTATGCGAATGCATTGTTTGAGTTTCTCATATCCCCAACCTTTGCCAAAATCATTGGTCAATCGCTCAACAAGATTTCTGACAACTTTCTGACCATAATCAGCTCTTTTGTTATAAAGCACATCTTCTTTTATTCGTCTGCCGACATAGTAATTTGTCATGCAAACCTCTGCATTGGCGTAGGTCGCCAATCGTGTTCGTGCATCGCTGATAATCTGACAGACATCAGAATAAAGAACTTTAGTCTCTTCGTTTTGAGACGTAACTTCGTCTTTGGGCTTAAAAACGATCTTGTCCACAGTCTTTATTTTATAATAAAAACAAATTATTTCCCCCAGTTTTCCCTGTCCAGGCTTCTGTATTGTATCGCTTCCGACAGATGTCCAGCATTGATTTCCAATGAGTTGTCAAGGTCTGCGATTGTTCTTGAAACTTTCAGGATTCTGTCGTAAGCACGTGCCGAGAGGTTCAGCCGCTCCATTGCGTTTTTCAGCAACGCACTGCATTCCTTGTCGAGCTGGCAATACTGCTGTATCAGTTTCGTTGTCATCTGCGAGTTGCAGTGAACGCCCGGCACGTCGGCGAAACGTTGTGTCTGAATCATGCGCGCCTTCACCACGCGTTCGCGGACAACGGAGCTTTTCTCGCCGGTTTTGATTTTCGTGAGGTCTTCAAAAGGTACAGGCGTCACTTCTACATGAAGGTCGATTCTATCTAAAATCGGCCCTGAAATGCGGTTGAGATACTGCTCGACGACGCCCGGTTTGCAGGTGCATTCCATTGTCGGGTGGTTGTAGTAGCCGCACGGACACGGGTTCATGGCGGCGACAAGCATGAAACTCGCCGGGAACTCGACAGTCTGTTTCGCCCGCGCTATCGTCACGACACGGTCTTCCATCGGCTGCCTTAAAACTTCAAGTACGTTTCTTTTGAACTCACCGAACTCGTCAAGAAATAAAACGCCGTTATGCGCAAGGCTCACCTCGCCGGGCTGCGGGTAAGTGCCGCCGCCCACAAGCCCGACATACGACGTCGTGTGATGCGGGCTGCGGAACGGACGCGTCCGAAGCAACGACACGTCGTGCGCCAGCAGTCCGACGACAGAATGTATCTTCGTGGTTTCCAACGCTTCCTTCAACGTCATCGGCGGCAAGATGCTCGGCAGACGTTTCGCCAACATCGTCTTTCCCGAACCGGGTGAACCGATAAGGATCACGTTGTGCGAGCCAGCGGAAGCCACTTCCAACGCCCTTTTGATGTTCTCCTGCCCTTTCACATCAGCGAAGTCGAAGTCATAGAAATCGCCGTTAGGCTCGTCATCCATGCTTAGCTTCGTCGGCTCAACATGTTGAAAACCATTGAAAAAGTTGATGACATCCATTATCGTTTCAACGCCGTAAACCTCGATGTCTTCAACGACAGCGGCTTCTTTTGCGTTCGCTTTCGGAATGATGACACCTTTGAATCCGTCTTCCGCCGCCTTAATCGCGATTGGCAACGCACCTTTAATCGGGTTGATGCTTCCGTCGAGTGACAGCTCGCCCATGAGGACGTATTTGTCGAGCATGTCGTCCTTCACCTGTTCCGATGCGGCAAGGATGGCTATCGCCAACGGAAGGTCGTAATGCGAGCCTTCCTTCCTGATGTCGGCAGGTGCCATATTAATCGTAATTTTCCGCTTCGGATACTTCAACCCATTGTTACTCAATGCTGATTCAATTCGTTGCTGGCTTTCTTTCACCGCACTGTCGGGCAGTCCGACAAGAAAAAACTGCACACCGCGGTCGATGTTCACTTCAATTGTTACCGTGATTGCATCAATGCCGTTCAGGGCACTTCCATAAGTTTTTACTAACATTATTTGATTTCTAAAAATAAAATGACAACAATAACCACGCTCAGACAATTGTGCGGTTGTCTGTGCAATGTTCAAAATACCAACAACCGAGGCGGCAGCCCCGATTGTGTAATGCGGCGGCGTTCTCCGTCACGCGACCGCGGCAGTCATTTCATCCTTATCTTTTCGACGGTTTGTATTGCGACATCTGGAAAATCTCCTGTTCATCGGTGATATTCAACAGGTTAGTCAGTGTGACATCATTCGATGACATGAACGAACGCACAATCTGAAGTCCGAGGAAATCGCCGAGACGCGCCGGTGCCTCTTCCGAAAACGCCGCCGTAAACGGCCCCTCATTGAAAAGCATCCGTTTTATTTCCAAATTATTGCTATACAACATTTTATTTCCAACAACAGAAGCCCAGACCTGACCCTCATTATCGCCAGCCCACTTCATCTGTTTCGCAGAATATCCAAGCAAAACAGAATCAGCCACCGACGGTGTCATCGCTTCAATGAAATAATACATTTTCCCTCTTTCAATCATCTCAGAAAGAACGTCCTTTGAGATGACATTCTGACGTAAATACTTGAAATACAATGCCTGTGCTAAATCTCGCTGCATATTCTCAGGTCTGCAACGTACAGACATGAAACGCGGCATCCCCACATAATCGTAAATCAGGTTTTTATTCCCCAAATAATAATCGAGACTTATCATCACATAATTGTCAGCAAGCATAACCGGACCACTTGACATGTCAATTCCAGAGACGTATGTGTATGTCGGAAGCACCGGAATTTCAGGGAAATAATAATTCAAATGCTGATAAACCGATTTCACATCATCTTCAACAAAAGCGATGTCAGGAAACGCCTGCTCTACCATCTTATTGATTCTCAAGCAGAAAGTGTCAGTTACGAACAACTTAAGAAAATTAATCTGTTCCTCATCAAGGTCTGACGGAATCAATTCAGGAAAATCATCATGCAAAGCTGATATTTCTTCAGCAAAATTTGCAGTGTCAAGGCTGAAAAGTGCCTTGTTGTATTGTTTGACCACCAATTCCAAAGGCTCTCTATCACTGCAATTTATGTCAAGTTTCTTTTTGTATCCTGTTGAATTTGAACATGATACAAAAATGACTGCAAGCAAAGCAATTAAAATATTTCTCATATCAATTCAATTTTTTCAATTCCTGCCTTAGCATTTCCAAAGCTGTGATGGAAGCGCGTTCTATGTTATTGCCTCTGTCTTTGCCAAAATTATTGATTTTTGAGACAACGCCATCGGGTGTTGCGACGGCGATCCACACGGTCCCGACTGGTGTCAGCTCGGTTCCGCCGTCAGGACCGGCGACGCCTGTAGTCGCGACGGCATAATCCGTCTTCAATAAATTTCTCACTCCGACAGCCATCTGTTCGACGACCTGCTTGCTCACAACTGTATATTTTTCAACATCTAAATGACTGACATTCAATACATTTTCTTTCACTTCGGTGGCATACGAAACGACTGTGCCTTTAAACACCGCCGAGCTTCCTGATATCGCCGTTATCATTTTAGCGATGGTTCCGCCGGTACAGCTTTCGGCTGAAGCGACGGTTTTACCTTTTGTTTTTAAAAGTTTGAAAACAGCCTCCGCAATCGAAATTTCATCATATCCGAAGACATGGTCGCCAATCAGCAAAACAAGCTTATCTATTTCATTATCAATTGTTTCTTGAAGCAATTTTCTATCTGGATGACGACCGTCCAAACGCAGTTTCACCATTCCGTATTGCGGCAGATACGCCAATGAAAGGAAGTCGGGCAACGCCTCCTCCCAGTCTTTGATTTTATCAGCAAGAAACGACTCGCCGACACCCGTCGTCATTACCACCTTACTTAAATAAGGTGTCACTTTGAAATGTTCCAAAAGCATCGGCAAAATCTCTTTCTCAAAAACGTTTTTCATCTCAAAAGGCACTCCCGGCATCGAGACATAAACCGTCTTTCCTTTCTCAAACCACATGCAAGGTGCTGTGCCATAACGATTTGGAATATATTTACATGCTTTCGGGATATATGCCTGACCTTCGTTGCGCTTGCTCATCGGATAGCCACGTAACTTGAAGATACTCATTATGTTATCGTACGCATCCTGACAAAATTCCAACTCCGTATCAAAATATTTGCACATCGTTGGCTTCGTAATATCATCGGCAGTAGGTCCGAGACCACCAGTAATCGCCACGACATCAACATCCGAACACACTGTCAGCGCATCCAAAATATCCTTCTCACCATCGCCTATAGTCAATGTCGAAACAACCTGTATTCCATTGGTTGTCAATTTGTTGCCAAGCCAAGAAGCATTGGTGTTCACCACCTGGCCAATCAGCAGTTCATCACCAATTGAGATTATCTTTGCTTTTACAAAGTCGTTATTCGTCTTCATGATAAAGTCAAAAACTAAAAATTCAGGCTGCAAAGTTACACATTAAAATCTTTGTTTTCACGAATTTTACAATTTTTAACATTTGTGGACTTTTTACCATAAAAAAGCATTATTTTTGCAAAAATTTTTTTACAAATGAACGTTCAACCCATACCAAATTCGCAATTGGTCTTCAATGAAGAAGGTGCGATATATCATCTGAATTTGTTTCCGGAAATGTTGGCCGACAATGTGATTTTAGTCGGCGACCCAAATCGTGTTTCGATGGTTTCAAAATATTTTGACAACATAGAATATAAAAGAAGCAACCGCGAAATAATCACACACACAGGCACTTACAAAGGAAAACGCGTCACAGCGATGTCAACCGGAATGGGAACCGACAACATTGACATCGTGGTGAATGAACTCGATGCCGTGGCAAACATCGACTTTGAAAAACGCATTCCAAACACCACTCACAGGACTTTGAATCTCATACGCATCGGGACGAGCGGCGCACTTCAACCTGAAATTGACGTTGACACCTGCGTAGCTTCACGTTATGCCGTCGGATTTGACGGTCTCGCATATTTCTACAAAGATTATAAGTCGGTGATTGACAATGAAATGACTAATGCTTTCATCAGAGACTTGAACTACCCCACCGATTTGCCGAAACCATACATGGTCGAATCGTCATCAAATCTTTTCAACAGGGTTGCCGAAGGTTTTAACAAAGGCATAACCGCCACATCTCCAGGCTTTTACGGTCCGCAAGGACGTTGCGTCCGAGCCGAACTCAATTATCCGAATCTTAACAAAGACATTGAAAACTTCAGATTCAACGAATGGAAAATCACCAACTTCGAAATGGAATCATCAGCATTGTTTTTGTTAGCTAAGATATTGGGACACAACGCATTGACGGTCTGCGCAATAGCAGCGAACCGCATCTTGGAAAGATTCTCGCCAAACTATCACCCGACAATGGAAAAACTGATTGTCACGGTTTTAGACAGAATATAAATTGATGTTAAAACCTAAAAAAGGTTTTCAACTTTACAGTTTACTGATTAAGTTCTCCAATTCCTTTTCCGATGGAATATCTTGAATATCAGATTGTTTCATTGAAATAAGGCAAACCAGATCGACATCGTTGACTTTTTCTTCAAAGAAAGGATTTGACGCCACGACGTAGCCTTCGTAACCGAAAATCATCGAATGGCCGCCAAAAACCTTCCCTTCGCTTTTGCCAACATTGTTGACATAAACCAACGGACGCTCTGTCTTCAAAACATTCTGCCGCAGTTGGTTGCGATGTCTTGTAATCTTTTGATAATCAAATTCTTCAGAAGCCATGTTGATAATCACGTCAGGTGCGAGGGTCATCAGTTCATCGACTCTGTTTTGAATCAGAAATTCGTCTTCACCTATATTATACAGGTCGCTTCCGATTGTGACGGCGAACTTATGGCAGCCGACTTGCAGAATCTCATTCACATCCGAAGGCTCGAAAAAGTCGAGTTCACGTTTGTCAGCGAGTCCTATCTGTTTCTTTTTGAACACTTTACGCTGTCCTTGGAACATATACACCGCCGCATTGTAAAACGGTTTCCCTTTGCCGGAAACGTTTCTTACCGGACAGCCGACCAACACCGCAACGTGTTCACATTCAACGGCGATTCGGTCGAGTGCTTCCTCGCATTTTTCAACAAAACCTTCATCAGAAAGATGGCCGTATGGATTGACACCACAAACCGAGAGTTCCGGAAAAATCACAAGACTCGAACCTTTCGCCTCGTGTGCCGACTCAATTATCTTATTGACATTCAAGTCAATATCACACGATGTGAAACTTTTCTGAGCTAAAGTTATCTTCATGTTTTTTAGAAAATGAAGCCGATTTGCAAATAAAGACAAGTCATCTTCATTGCGGAATCGTAGTAGTTCTCGGTTTCGTCGGTTTTCCTGATGATGTTTGCAAGGCCTTTGTCGAACACGAGTTCCAGCAGCACAGAACTTGATTTATAAATGTTTATCTCCGTTCCGAGTCCAATCATCAACGTCGGGCAGAAAGTGCGGTATTTAAGTTTCAGATGTTCGTCCGGACCAAAGATATTGGAAAAAGATTCGTTGTTGCTGACGAGGAAGTCGAAGCCGACACCGAACTCGCCAAGCACCCTGAACCTTGAAAACTGGTCGGTTCTGCCTCTGAAAAGAACCGGAATTTCCAAATATGTGTTCTTGAAATCATGACGATATTGGGTCATAAACGCTTCGGTGACATAGTTGAAATCATAGCGCGCACCTGTGTTTTTAATGATTATCCCAGAAGTGAAGCCGTAGTTTTCAGTCAAATAATACGAGCCAAAAACCCCATATTTCGAGGTGAACTTGTTTTTGACATTAGAGATGTTGTCGTTTGAATCCTTGAACCAGCCGCAACCTGGCTGTACCATCAAACCGAATTGAAATTCCTTATATTGTGCCGACACATTGATACTCAGCACAATAGCACATACAAACAGTAAAAATTTTGCTTTCATTTGACTTTTTATTTTAGTTCCGTAAAATTACAATTTTTTTAAATTTGAAATTAAAAAATTATTCCAAAAAATTTCATTACTTTTGTACGTATTAAAAAAAGCTGGACAAAATTTGAGAAAACATTGTCCGCATAAAAAATTGAAATCATCAAATAAACGTAATACAATGTCAATCAACAACATACCAAATTCGCTTTTTGTCAGGAACAGAAAGAATTTCGCTTCGGCGATGAAAAAAAACTCCATTGCCGTCTTCACTGCAAACGAAGAAATGCCGAGAAACGGCGACCAATGCTATCCTTACCGTCAGAATTCCGACTTCTTTTACCTCACCGGAATTGACCGCGAGGGCGCATTTCTGATTATTTATCCCGACCACCCGAATCCGGCAATGCGTGAGATACTTTTCATTGAGCCTTACAGCGAGACGAAGGCCATCTGGCGCGGGGAAATGCTTGACGCAAAACAAGCCAAAAAAATATCGGGATGCGAAAACGTGATGTATGCAGACGGTTTCAACGACATCCTCAAAGAATTGATTCTCAACGCAGAAACGATTTATCTGAACCTTTATGAATATTCACGTTTTGAGACGAAAGTCGTGACAATCCAAGAACGTTTCGTGAAAGAAGTCATGAATCAGTACCCACTTCATAAATTTGAGCGTTCAGCACCTATATTAAATACGTTGCGAAAAATCAAGTCGGAGGAGGAGATTGAGGTCATGAAACAAGCGTGCGACATCACTGGAAAGGCGTTTTTGCATTGCGTAAAGACCGTAAAACCAGGACGTTACGAATATGAGATGCAGGCCGAGATGGAATACATCTTCAAGATGAACAACGCTTCCGGACACGCTTTCCACCCAATCGTCGCAGGAGGCAGAAACGCATGTTGCCTGCATTACTCCAAAAACGACAGCATCTTGAATGACAACGACTTACTGCTATTCGACATGGGTTGCGAATATAAAAACTACGCCTCCGACTTAAGCAGGACAATCCCGGTGAACGGCAAGTTCACGCCTCGGCAAAAGGAATGTTACGAAGCCGTTTTAAGAGTGAAAAAAGAGATTACGAAGCTCTATAAAATCGGCCACACAATTGATGAGATAAACCGCACGACATACGCCTTGATGGAAAAAGAAATGATAAAACTCGGACTTTTCACGCAGCAAGACGTTGACAATCAAGATCCTGAAAAACCGATGTACAAGAAATATCTCATGCACGGCATGGCTCACCACGTCGGTTTGGACTGCCACGACAACCTCGACAAGTACGAGCCGTTCAAGGCGGGCATGGTGCTTTCGTGCGAGCCTGGCATTTACATCCGCGAGGAAGGTATCGGCATCAGACTTGAAGACGACATCTTAATCACTGAAAATGAACCGATTAACCTCTTCGGCGATTTACCGATTGAGATTGAAGATTTGGCAAGATTGTAAACATTATACTGAAATATGCGTAAAAAGACACTCATAATCATCTGTATATTATTGGCAACCAATATTTTATGGGCGCAAGATACCATCAACGTTTTATTTCTCGGAAACTCATATACCAATGTCAACAACCTGCCGCAGTTGTGCGCTTCTCTTGCGGAAAGCAGCCGGAAAGTCATGAATACGGCAGCCAACACTCCTGGAGGTTATCTCCTCAAGCAACATGTCGAAAACACGCAGAGTATCAATCTGATACGTAATGGGAAATGGGATTATGTTGTGTTGCAAGAACAAAGTCAGCTGCCGAGCATCGACTTTTACCGTTATGAGTTCATGCACAGTGGTTACCAACAGCTGCGCGACTCCGTGCTTTTGCACAACCCCAACTCCCAGATTGTCGGTTACATGACATGGGGACGTCGCCACGGCGGACAACAATGCGAAAACTACGGTTTGGGAATGTATTGCAGCGCAGACTTCCGCGACTTCGACCACATGCAGGACTCATTATCAAGTGCTTACAATGAATGCCGCGAGCTTTTCGGCGGGCTGACGGCACCTGTCGGGGAAGCCTGGAGGAAGGTCTTGGCAGAATCAGAAATCGTGTTGCACAGCGGCGACGACAGTCATCCGACAATCGAAGGCAGTTACCTTGCCGCCTGCACATTACACGCTCTGCTATGGAACGAAAGTCCAAACGGTCTGTGGTTTCCGGAAAACATGAGCGAGAAAACAGCCAGCTACCTTCAAAAAATCGCAACGGAGACAGTACTCGAGCCTTCCGCTATTTCAGAAACAACTGATAATGAGGATTTTTTTGATTTCATCCATTCTGATGGCAAGATAATAATCATGTCAAAAAAAGAGATTAACGCATCAATTTTCGTATATGATTTCCACGGAAATGAAATCTATAAAACATTTGTAAAAGACTCAAATCGTTGTGAGATAAACGATTATTGGGTCAACACGCCTGTCATAATCAGGATTAAAGACGATGTTACAAACAATGAGTCACGTTACAAAATGTTTTTCAAATGAATCGCGCTGAAACAAATCATTAAATTTATGCGAAAAGATGCCTTTGTTTAACGTCTTTTTTATAACTTTGCGAAATAATTTTTGAATCATAAAAAATAAAATATCATGTTTACCAAAGAATTTTACGCCGGTCACAGAGAGGCATTGAAGAAGCTGATGAACAAGGGTTTGGCTTTCTTCGTAGCCAACGACGAGGCAGCAATGAATTACCCTGACAACACTTACCATTACCGTCAAGACAGCAACTTCGCCTATTTCTTCGGTCTCAATCACCCTGATTTAGTTGGAGTTATAGATTTTGAAAGCGGCGAGGAGATCCTCTTCGGGCAGGAAGTCACCATCGATGACGTCATCTGGTGCGGGCCGCTTCCGTCGTTGCAGGAGCAAGGCGACAGAATCGGCATCAAAGACTGCCGTAACATAAACCGTTTCCCGGAATACATCCGCGAGGCCGTGGAGAAAGGCCGTCAGATTCACATCACGCCGACATATCGCGGTGACATGACCATCAAAATCGCTAACTTCATGGACATCTGCACATGCGAAGTCGAGAAATACGTGAGCCAGCAGCTCATCGAAGCCATCGTGAGCCTACGCGAAATCAAGAGCCAGATTGAAATCGATGAGATGGAATATGCAGCGGAAACCGCATATTACATGCACACCACGGCGATGAAGATGTGCAAGCCGGGTGTCATCGAACAGGAGATCAGCGGCACCATCGAAGGCATCGCCATCGCACGCGGCGGCGTTGTCTCGTTCCCGAACATCGTCAGCATGGACGGCCAGACGCTGCACAACCACAACCACGGCAACGTCCTCGTTGAAGGCCGCATGATGGTCTGCGACTGCGGCGCGGAGACAGGCAATTACCTTGACAGCGACTTCACGCGCACCACGCCGGTCGGCGGCAAGTTCAACGCCCGTCAGCGCGACGTCTATGAGATAGTGTTGAAAGCCAACACCGAAGTAGCCAAGAACACACGTCCCGGCATCGAATACATGGAGATGCACAGGCTCGCGGCACGCACCCTCATCGACGGTCTCAAAGGCATCGGACTGATGAAAGGCAACACCGACGACGCCCTCGAAGCCGGCGCACATTATCTGTTCCAGCCTCACGGACTCGGCCACATGCTCGGCATGGACGTCCACGACATGGAAGGACTCGGTGAAGTCAACGTGGGCTACAACAAGCAGACCCCGCGCTCAACAAAACAAGGATTCAGCTGCCTCCGCTGCGGAAAGACACTGAAACCAGGCTTTGTTGTCACCGACGAACCGGGCATCTATTTCATCCCGACACTCATCGACATCTTCAAGGCAGAAGGCAAGCACAAAGACTTCATCAACTACGATAAACTCGAGAGTTTCAAGGACTTCGGCGGCATCCGCATCGAAGACGACCTGCTCATCACCGAGACAGGCAACCGCATCCTCGGCCGTCCGATACCAAAGACAATAGCGGAAGTCGAAGCCACCTGCGCCGAAGCACGCGAATGGATAAGAATCCCTGGATTGTTTTAGTCAAAAGTAGAAAGTTAAAAGTTAAAAGAAGCGAAGCCACGCTGATTCTCTTTTAACTTTTAACTCTTAACTTTTATCCAATGAAAAAAATAATATTCATAATAACCTTGTTTTTTCTCACCGGCTGTTCACATCCCGACACAATCATCGGGAAGTGGACAGTCGAAAAGGTGACTTTTGATTTCGACGAAAGGCGGAACACACCTGAAATGATTCAACAATCAGGCGAGCAGGAGATGCATAACTCTCTGATTTTCAAAAACGACAGTATTGTCAACATAATAATGTCCGACATAAACGGCGACTACCTTTATTATATTGATGGCAACGAAATTTTCATTGAAAACATGAAAATCGGGACGTTGGAAAACGGAAGAATCATCTCAGACATCAAGACGCCGATTGGCGGGATGAAGGTGGTTTACAAGAAAAAATGAATCAAATCACAATTTCGTCATATCTGAATATCGTCGTTAATCCTTTCTTTTCAAAATACCGACGCACTTCCGTTTCAGGAAGGTTTGTCATCACCATGAAGAAGTCGCCGCCCCAGGCACCGAGTGACTTTATAACTCCTTGAAAATCGGAAAATTGACTCTTCAATGGATTTTGACAAATGCAACTTCCGATGATTTCTTCGTGACGGTTGAAAAGGGTTTCAGGGGTTTCAAGGGTTTCAGAAGTT
>JAUNNU010000141.1 GCA_030537295.1 Bacteroidia bacterium | reverse complement strand
AAAAATGGAAATCAACAAAAAGATGAGCTACGAAGCTCCAAGAATCGAAGCCGCGGGCTTCAGGACAGAGAACGGCTACGCTGTGAGCGAGGATCCAGGCTCAAGCGTGAGCGCGAAGATCACGATGGCGGAAGGCAGTCTCTAAAAGTAGAAATTTTAAAGTTAAAAAGTTAAAAGATGAAAAAGTTTAGTTTAATTATTTCAGTGTTGGCGTTGGTGCTGGGACTGGCACAGTGCGCCAAAAAACCTAACATGCCGACATTCAATGGCGGTTTCACAGGAGTAAACAAAACCATCACGTTCACCGCCAACGGTGGTGACGGCTCAAAGTCGGAAATCGACAACACCGTCCTCGGAAAACTCACTTTCAAATGGGAAGAGAACGATGTCCTTTATGTCTATGGCAGCAAACTTGGCGATTTCACCGACGGTAAGTGCTGCGGCATGATGACGCTGACAAGCGAACCAGGATCTGAAGAAGGCACTTTCAGCGGTGTCGTCGAAATCCCGGAGGGTGACGCAGCAAAACTGCGCTTCTACTATTTGGGCGGCAACGTCAACAAGACAATGGAAGTCACTGCTGATGTTGACCTTTCAGCACAGGACGGCGGTATTGACGGATTGGAAGGAAAAATCATAGCCGTGGTCGAGTGTAATGCCGATGAGGATTCTTACAGCGGTAAACTTGAAGTGCCGTTCGCAATCGTCCAGTTTGACCTCAAAGACTTCGCAGGCGAAAACGCAGTCGCAATGATAGGAATTAAGTACAACAAAATTTCTGTTGCGGCAAATGGCGACATTACGAAAACAAATGGCGCAAACACCACACTCGACAAGGCAAACTTGACGGAAGACAAATACTATGTGGCTGTCATTGCTGACGACGTGACGAATTTGGAGTTCAACGGCAACGGCTGCATCGGCAACAAGGTCGTCAAGACAGGTGACCAGCAATTCCTGAATGGCGTATTCTACACAAATAAAGTGGATCAGAAGAGTGTCAAGGTTGTCGGCGTGAAGAAACTTTTAAGTGGACTGTTCTCAGTGGCTGCAAACAAACAGGTGAGATTCACGACAGGTAACTTGTATTGGGACTACGACTCGTTTGAAATCGAAGATAACCCTTTGAATTACACAAAAGAAATTGATAAATATCATATCGATCATTTTTTCTGGCAGCCTTATTCAAGAATTGACAAAGTATATACTGTAGATGGAAATAATGAAGGAAAAACATACGATGGCACAGGGGCTTCGACAAGTGATATTTTCTTTACCAATGGACAGACAGATGAGACGATGGGAAAGGCGAATCCAGAATTGACAGTCAGTGGTGTGAAAGGCATGTACCGTGTCCTTACGGAAGCTGAAATGAATTATTTGAAGAATACACGTGACGGAGCCGCTTCAAAACGTGGTTATGCTGTAGCAAATGGTGTAAGGGTGATGATAATTCTTCCGGATGCATTCACGTTGCCTGAAGGTTGTGGCTTTGTGGCTGATGACGGTCCTGACGATAATCCCAATTTTAACCAAAACACATATACTTCTGACCAAGTGACCGCAATGGCTGAAGCAGGTGCCGTATTCCTCCCGTTAGGTGGCTTTTATTGCAATGATCACGGAGAACATACAATATTGGGACTTACAGAACCAGGTTGCAGCGGACTGTATTGGCTTGCAGATCCAAAAACAACATCAGCGTCTCCAAGTTTCACCGCTGCTCAGTTGGCTGCAGGTTTTCACTTCTCAAGATATACTGGATTCCAAGATGTCTATGCAAGACAGCACGGTTACTTGGTCCGCCTTGTCAGCGACGCCATAAATTTAAATTAATTTAAATATCTGAAAACGAATCAGTGAAAAACCATGCTTCACTGATTCGTTTTCCATCAATGCATTGTTTAAGACAAAAACGCCCCCGATATTAAATGAACTCATAAAATGAAAAGATTATCAGTTGTTTTGCTTGCATTGGCAGTGATGTTTGGCTTTTCGCGATGTAACAAAAGGCCAAACTTCCCTGTCTTTGACGGAAATGGTTTCAGGCAGTCAGTTAATGTTGACATTGCCGGCGGCGGAGGGTCCGAAAAAGGAGATTTCGAGCGGACCGCCACAAATGCGTTGAGGTATAAATGGAACAAAAACGACGTGGTTTATGTCTATTGTTTGGATGCAAATGAAGTCGGAATTGGATTTGCCGGGGAAATTTATACTGATGAAGGAAGGATAAAAACAGACACCGACGGCAAATGTTACGCCTCTTTTCATGGTGAAGTGAAAATCGTTTACGGTACCAAGAAGTTGCGCTTCATCCATTACGGGAGTGCCATTGATGCCGGCAATGCCGCGACAACTGGTGTCACAGCCGACTATTCGACACAATGCGGAACCCTCGAGGAAGTCTCCTCAAAAGTCGTGGCCACATGCGACAAGGATTATTCTCCGGAAGGCAAATACGACGATTGCGCGATGGCGGTGAATTTCGCGGTGGCATGGCTCTCGTTCGAGAATTTCCTCGATGAAAACGTGGAACTCAGCGGGATTACCGCAAATCAGCTGCATGTTGACAAAAATGGAAATATAACAGAAACATCAAATTCGGCAAGTAAAGACGGTGCGGTGACAACATTTAATCATGTGAATAATCAATACTATGCGGTATTTATTAATGAAGGAAGCGAAACAGATCATACATTCAAAGACAGTGAAGTGGAGATAGGATTGAATTGCCGGTTTTACAAAGACAAATTCTTCATGGGAGAAAACGGGGCTTCATACGTGCTTGCACCAACGGGGTTAGTTTACAAAAAATTCTCTGTAGCAGCCGACAAACAGGTCTATTTCACAAAAGGGAACATGTATTGGGACGGCGACTCATTTGAGTTTGAACAGACACAAGATGCATACAGAAGTCTGCCATATCCTGACGTTGCCATAAAGCAAGTAGGACATTTCTACTGGCATCCGTGGTCGCGGGTGACAAAATCATACGTGGAAGCTTATGATGCGACAGGTCAAAGTACAAATGATGTGTTTTTCACAAACTATCAGGATCTAAACAAGAAATATCTGCCTAATCCAGAGTTCGAAATTGCCGGGGTCAAGGGCAAGTACAGGGTCTTGACAGATGCGGAGATGACTTATCTTAAAAGTAGAAATGGAGGAGCACTTTGGGGCTACGCTGTGAAAACCGAAGCTCCAAACAACGGACATCTGTATCTCGTAATCTGCCCCGACGGATTTACAGCTCCGGATGATGTCACTTTTAAAAAGAGTGAGCAAACAAACTTAAACCAAGATCCAAGTTCGGATAATGGTTATGACAACAGCCAGTTTGCTAAAATGGAAGCGGCTGGAGTGGTGTTCTTGCCTGTTGGAGACGCACGTGAAAATTGGGAAGGATTAGGACGTTCTACATCTGGATTGTATGTTCTTGCTGATCCGGGTAACTATTCAACAACAGGAGTGCCAGCTGACCAGACATTCAAGGCGTTGGCTTTTGGATACTGTACATATGGTGATTATGACTATCACAACAGAAAATATGGGTATCAGGTACGTCTTGTCTTTGATGCTGCGGTCAATGATGGTAATACGAACGACTATGGTGACGGAGGCGATGTGAATTGGTAGCAAAAAACAGTAAATTTAAAGGAATAATGAAAATGAGAAGAATATTATCAATAGTGGTTTGCGTAGCGGTGATGCTCGTGTCGTGCAGGAAAGACATTGAGAATGCGCTGCCGGCAGGTGGAACAGAGATGACATTCAACGCATCAATATCTGAAAACAATGATAAGACCTACCTTGACGGTTATGAGGTCAAATGGGCGGAAGGCGATGCCATAAACGTAAACGGGGATCTGGTGAATCTCGTTTCGGGCTATGACACGAAAAATGGTGTGTTCAGGGGTAATGTTACAGGCATTGGGGATGGTGCTGAAAAAACATATATCGCGGGCTATCCGGCGGATGCGGTGACTTACAGTAACGGCGAAATGAAGGTGTCAATTCCGACAAAGCAGAGATATGACGCCACAAAGCCGCTTCTCGGACAGATGCCCATGCTCGCGAAAGTTACAGGGACTGGAGAAGAAATGACATTTGTTTTTGAAAATGTCGCCAACATACTCAAACTCAACCTCTATGGTAACACCAAGCGTCTTAAGGAAATCATCATACACAGCAGCGACGCACATATTTCCGGCGAGGCGGCGGCATGCAGCTCATCGGTTGAGATAACTTCTTTTACGCCAGACGGCGCAGGCAGCTCGCATTATATTCACATTGTTTTTGACAATGCATTGACATTGAGCCCAGACCAAAACAACCCCACACCGGTTTATGTGATAATCCCGAAGATAACGGTGGCTACAACTCTGACAGTGAAAATGTACGCTGAAGACGGCTTCAGCCAGACTGAAAGGATCAGCGCGGATGCCACCACTTTCAACTCGTCGAATATGATTTACAAAACGAGTGCGAAACTGTTCTCCGCCACGGAAAACACACATGAGATTCCGGCTCTGTTCTCGGTCGGTGTAGGCAAACAGGTGATGTTTACAAACGGAAACATCTATTGGGACGGCGACTCATTCGAGTTTGAGAATTCGCAAACAGCACGCACTACATCGTGGAATGTTAATCATGTCAGCCATTTCTATTGGCAGCCCGAAAGCCGGATGACAAATTCTTATAGTGGTTTGGCTTATGATGGAACTGATGCGAACAATAGTGATGTCTTCTTCACAAACTTTCAAAACAATGGTAATTCCGACAAGCCGAATCCAGATTTCACCATTTCGGGATATTCGGGTAAATACAGGGTTTTGACAGAGAGTGAAAAAGAATATCTTCTGAAGAGTCGAGATAATTGTGAAAAATTGGTTTTTAAAGGTGTTCTTAAAAATGAGAGCAACTTGAAGGTCTTGATTATCTGCCCTGATGGATTCACATTCATGGATGCCGGAATCTCTCCTGAATTTACCGGGATAAATAATATGACAGATGATACTTTTGCTAACGAAATCAGCAGTGATACGAAAACAAAATTAGAGGCGGCCGGTGCTGTCATTCTGCCGGTTGGCGGTTACAAGAAGGAACAAGTCTTTGGTTGGAATGATGTTATTGGCTTGTATTGGCTTGGCGATGCTGATGCTACTGGTTTCGTTGGTGAAAGAGCAAATGGGCTGGCTTTCGGTTTTTTTAGCGGTTACGGAGGATATGATGCTCGAAATTATGGATACATGGTACGTCTTGTAAGTGATTTTGGTTCGGTTGGTGTCGGTTCGGCTGCTCCGTTCGGTGAAGACACGTGGTAGTGTTTTGTTAGGATAAAAGATATTTAGAGCATATAGAAAAAATCTTTAGTTCCTAAAGTTATAAAGTTCAT
>JAUNNU010000140.1 GCA_030537295.1 Bacteroidia bacterium | reverse complement strand
CCCACAGCATCTGGCGGCATCCGTCAACGGCGGCGGCGTAGTCGAACTTCCTCGGTTTCAGGAATTGCGGAAGAAGGTTCGTGGCGCGCTCGATAGGGCCGGCCACCAATTGCGGGAAGAAGCTGATGAACGCGAAGAACGCCACGGCGTCCCTCGTCGGCTCGATCTTCTTCCTGTAAACGTCGATGGTGTAGCTCAACGCCTGGAAAGTGTAGAAACTTATTCCGACGGGAAGAATTATCTTCAGCGTCACCCAATCGAGATGTATCCCGAAAAGCGCAAACAGGGCGACCAAACTTTCCGAGAAGAAATTCAGGTACTTGAACGCGAAGAGTATTAACAGGTTGAGGACGATGTTCCCGGCGCAGATCCATTTCTGAACTCTGGGCTTTCCTTCATTGCTTTTAATAAGGAGTCCGCTCCAGTAGCTGAAGCCGCTGGTTATCGCGATTAAGATCAGGAAACGCCAGTCCCACCAGCCGTAGAACACGTAGCTGGCGACCAAGACGAGCGCATTTTGTAGCTTCAGTTTCCTAAAGACGAACCAATAGAGCAGGAAAACTATCGGCAGGAAAATCAGAAATTCAATCGATTGGAATAACATATTACCGCATTTGAGGACACACAAAAAAAGCGCGGCACTTTTTCGCTTCATTTGAGTTTTCGAGGTCTTCGACTACCTATTTCACCAAATTAACGAGCAAAGCCCACGCTGAATGCGTGAGCGTTGATGAGCAATACTCTTGGTGAAATTTTTTAAAACTTGTCGAAGGTTTCGAAAACTCAAGATTCAGCTTCTAACGCTTTTATAATATGTCTATGTTTTTAACTTTCTGTTTCTTACTTTTTATTTTTTAGAGTTGCAAAAATAAAAAAAATCTTGCAACTTATATTTATTTAATTTTAAACAACGCAAATATTGTATTTATAACCTTTACAGTTTAAACGTCTCGCCTGGTTCAGGTATCACAATGTCATTGAAACCGTTGGTCTTGGCGAGATAATGTGAATATTTCTCCTGAACGCCGCGCTCGCCGTGGACGATGAACACCTTTTTCACCTTCGACGGCTCCTGACATTCAAGGTAATGCGCCATCTCTTTGTAGTCGCCATGACCGCTCAACGCATCGATTCTGAAAATCTCGGCGTTGACCTTATGCGGCATTCCAAAAATGGAAATCTCCTTTTCTCCATTGAGCAGCCTCGCTCCTAACGTGGTCGGTGCGCAATAGCCGACACAAAGTATCGTATTTCTCTGATGGTCAATGCTGTTTGCGATATGGTGTTTGACGCGTCCGGCCTCCATCATGCCCGAAGCCGAGATGATGATGCACGGCTCTTTCGTCGCGTTAAGCGATTTTGACACATTGACGTTGGTGACATAACGGAGCGTGTTGAAGCCAAACGGATCCTCGTCATATTCAAGAACCTCCGCGACATCCTTGTTGAAGTCGTCGAGGTGCATCCTGAAAATCGACGTGGCGTTGGTCGCAAGCGGACTGTCAACATAAACCGGAATGCGCGGCAGTTTCCCTTCGTTGTAGAAGTTATTCAGCAGATACACAATCTCTTGCGTCCTGCCGATGGCGAACGACGGGATTATGAGTTTGCCTTTTTTCTCAACGCAAGTGTGATAAATGATGTCTAAAAGTTTCTGTTCGGTGCCAGCTTTGTCCTCGTGGAGTCTGTCACCGTATGTACTCTCGGTAATGAGGTAATCGCACTGGAGGAAACGCGCCGGCGGTTTCAGCAGATAGTTGTGGTCACGGCCGATGTCACCGGTGTAACCGATGTTTGTGACCTTGCCGTCTTCTTCAATTCTTATTGTGGCACAGGCACTTCCGAGCATGTGACCAGTGTTGTAGAACTTCACGCTGATGTCTTTGTCAATATAGAAACGGCGGTTCTGCTCCGTCGAGATGAACAATTCCATGC
Source organism: Bacteroidia bacterium (assembly GCA_030537295.1). Classification (GTDB taxonomy): domain Bacteria; phylum Bacteroidota; class Bacteroidia; order Bacteroidales; family F082; genus Limimorpha. Next base: position 3,585 of record JAUNNU010000140.1, on the reverse strand, counting down.
AGGCGCGGGCATCTTTTTCGGTATAAATCGGCTCAACAGGCTTCTGTCCCTGACGCGAACGTTTCTTGTTGAACCAATGCACGTCGTTTTCCTGTATGAAACCGCTGTCGGGCAGCATTATCGAGCAAAGCTCACGTGTTGCATTGGTGCAGATGACCGATCCGCGGAAGCCTTTCTTGTAAAAATACGGTATCAACCCCGAATGGTCAATGTGCGCATGTGTCAGAATTATATGGTCAATTTGTGTCGGGTCAACCATGATGTTGCGGTTCATGGCATCGGTCTCAAGACCTTTGCCTTGGAACATTCCGCAATCAAGAAGTATTCTCTTGCCTTTGTCGGTGGTAATCAGATGCTTGCTTCCCGTTACCTCACGTGCTGCGCCGATAAACTTTATTTTCATGACTATAAATTATTTAACATTGATTTTCTTTACGATATTTCCGTTTTCAGTCAATATACTGATAAAATATATTCCGCTTCCAAATGAACTTAAGTCCAGTGAAACTTCGTCATTTTCAACGTCTTTAACCAAAATCGTCTGACCGAGTGAGTTGAAGACTTCAATTCCATTCATCATTTCGGCCTTGGCGACAATCAAACCTGATGTCGGGTTCGGATAAAGCTGAACATTTTTCGTGGCATTTTCATCTACAGCCGTGAGTTCAATCATTGTTTCCACCGGTTCGGATTCGCAGCCATCGTTATATATAGCTATGACTTTGTAGTAATAATAACCCGGTTCTTCAATGATGTCAAGTGCTTCATAATGTGACATAAACGGCACATTTACAATGCGTTTTATCATTTCAAACTCACCGTCATCGGTGGCTTTATACACTTCAAATCTGTCAAGTTCACTTTCATAATCCGCCTTGTCCCAGGCGAGACGGACATAGAATTCATTGTCTTCCCAGTAACAATCGTTTTCAAAATTTTCAGGCGACGGGCAAGATTCATCAAGATTAGATTTTAATTCCTGTGCGAATGCAAGCTGCATGAACATCATGCACAAGATAAATAACGGTAATTTTCTCATTTCACAAAAATATTTCCGCAAAGATAAACAAAAAAAGGACGCCGACAACCGACGTCCTTTAATATTTTCAAATATTTTTCAATTATTTCACAACGACTTTGCGGACAGTTGTGTTGCCGTCGGCAACGACTTTCACGAAGTAAACTCCGTCGAGGCCGCTCACGTTGAGTTGTGCGTCGCCGTTTGCCTTGCCGCTCATCACGACCTGGCCGATGCTGCTGATGACCTGATATTCAAACTGTGAGTCCGAAACGATATTCAACACGTTTTCAGCCGGGTTAGGATAGATGCCGAAGCTGGCTTCATTTTCACCGATGCCGGTGTAATCCATGTCGATCTGCACTGCTGCCGGCAATGCTTCTCCCTCGGCATATACAGCGATGACGATATATGTGTAAGAACCTTCAACAAGTTCTTCATCGACAAACGTCGTCTCCGTGAGAGCATCAGCCACGACGGTGCCATTGCGCTTGACGATGTATGAGAGTGCGTTTTCAGGGGCATCCCATGTCACGACAGCGTTATGGCCGTCGGCGATTGCTTCGAGGTTCGTGACAGGGTTGAGAACGACTGTGCCACCGCCGCAGTTGACGTCAAATTCACATGCGACGCCCGCGGACGGAGTGCCGCTGCTTGCATAAATCTGCTCACCGCCTTCGTATTCAATCTCGAATGAACATTCACTATTGTATGAACCAGAGACAAATGAGACCGTGACATGAACGCCGCTGCCGATTTCGAGTGTGTAGTCGGCGGAATTACCCGTAGATATTGTCAGGTCTTCCTGTGGTGTGCCATCGCTGTAAACGACGCGAAGTTTTGCACCGTTCCAGCCGTCGCCCCAGCTGTCGTGGAGATGGAACAGAACGTTGCATGAGTTCTTCAATGCGCCTTCGCCTTCTGCAGAGACCTCATTGTCAGCAACCAATGTGAACACGAGAGGCAACACCTCCGTTGAAGGGCAATTTCCATCAATATTGACGTTGAACACAGCAGTACCGATTCCTTCAGCCTCGATGGTGCCAATCTCGAATGTGTCATTTTCAAATGTGACATACTGGCTTGTCGATGAAATTGTCACAACAGCATTTGTTGCCATGTAATGACCTGTATTCTTGAAGTTGGCTACGACGATTGATGTTGTGCCGGGGACGTAGCTGCCCGCGAACTGGAAGCTGTCGAAGCCAATGATAGGAGCACCTATTGTAATAATGGCCTTGCCTGTCCAGACCTCTGAACCGCAAGTCATCGTGACGTTAATCTGAACTTTCGTGCCGTCAGCGACACCGGCTGCCACCGTGTAGGCGAACTCGTCGGTGAGGGTGACTGTCTCGTCAGCGGCGACGACTGCAAATGAGCCTTCACTGTCTGTCAATGTGATGGCATCGCTCTCGCAGCTCAACGCGACTGTTGTCGTTCCGGTTGTCGGGTCAACACCAACGTTCTTGAATGAAATCGACATTGTCTGTTCTGAAGCTGCCGGGACGTTTGCCGGGGTGTAACCTGACACTGTCATGTATGATCCTTCAGCAGGAAGTATTTCAATAGGTTCGTTGTAAGTCACTCTGTTGTAACCGAGGACGACGAGCTGTGCCGTGCCGACATTTGAAAGCGGAGCGAATGTCATTGCGCCCTGGCCATCAACGATGTTGCAGGAGGCAATGATTTCGCCGTCCATTGACAGTGTGGCGATTGCGAATGCTGCGTCTGCTGTGATTTCGAGTTCTGACATTCCGAGCATCAATGCCGCAGGAGCCAGCGACACGTTCATGTCGGTCGGGTTGGCTGTTCTGACCATCAATGTCGGGTCGCCGAAGAGAATCCATGTGTCGTGGCATTCGGTGTCACCGCTCTTGTCGATGACGCTCATGTTACCGTTCAAAGAAGCGCCTGCGAGTGTGTGGTTGTACATGTCAGCTCCGCTCCATTCCGTCAAGATGTTCACCATCTCGTCCTGACCGTACATTGGCGGTTGCCATGGCTGTGACATCCACGAGAACATGCCGCCGATAGCACCTGTAGGAGCACCTGTTGTGTTGTCTGTTGCACGCATCCATGCTTCAGCGAAGCACTCCGGGCTGTGGTTGAACTTGCCGTTCAAGCAGGCCACTGACCAGACAATCGGCAACATGTTGTCATTTACCAAAGCGTTGACGTTGCTGGTGCTGTAGTTGGCGACGCCCCAGCTTACTTCAGAACCGTGGTTGCAGTAGTTGATGATGCTGATACCTTGGTTGATGGTCGCGCTGATTGTTGACTGTGACGCGTCACCGCCGCTGCCGCCGTGATGCTCCGTGACCTGTGAATATGTATAATGGAGCAGTGTGTCGCGGATGAGGTCTATATGACGGTAGTCATCTTCGCCATAGTGACCTGAACCTGCGCCATAGTAACCAATACCCATACCTTTGTCGCCCCAGGTGATGTCACTCTGAAGGTCGCGTTCATAGAGAAGGACTTTCGCGACATGTGTCGCTAACTGGGCGTCTGTCTCGACCGAGAAACGACCGACGAAAACCTCCGGATAATGGTCGCTGCCTTCAAGT
>JAUNNU010000139.1 GCA_030537295.1 Bacteroidia bacterium | reverse complement strand
TCGGGAGGAATGATTTTTGATGGGAAACGAAAATAAATTTAAAAATATAATATGAAAAAATTTTTTAAGATTTTGTTTATCATTGCGTTAGTCGCAGCAATTGTGTGGACGTTCGTTTATTTGTTCAAGAAATCGAAGCCACAGGAGAAGTCGTATGAAACAGTCGAGGCCGTGATAGGCACGATTGAGAAGAAGACCGTCGTGACGGGGCAGATCAACCCGCGTGACGAGGTTGCGGTGAAGCCGCAGGTGTCGGGAATCATTTCCGAAATCTACAAGGAAGCCGGTCAGACCGTCAAGAAAGGCGACGTCATCGCCATGGTGAAAATCATCCCCGACGTGAGCAGCCTCGCAAGCTGTGAGTCGCAGGTGAAGGTGGCGAAGTTGAATCTTGACAATGTGGAGAAGGCGTATGAACGTCAGAAGACGTTGAAAGACAAAGGTTTGATTTCCGCCGAGGCGTTCGACAACTCATTGCTCGAATACGAGAAGGCGAAGGAGAGCTACAGCAACGCCCTCGACCAGCTCAACATCGTGAAGGAAGGCATCTCGAAAAACGCCTCGGAGTACAGCAACACAATGATAAAATCGACCATTGAAGGAATGATTCTCGACGTGCCGGTGAAAGTCGGCAACAGCGTCATCAACTCGAACACCTTCAACGACGGCACCACCATCGCCACCGTCGCCGACATGCGTGACATGATTTTCGAAGGCAAGATGGACGAGACCGAAGTGGGACGCATCAACGAAGGGATGCCGATGGTGATCACCATCGGGGCGATGAACGACAGGAAATTTGACGCCGTCCTTGAATACATCGCGCCGAAGGGAACGCAGGAGAACGGAGCCGTTTTCTTCAAGATGAAGGCGAAGATGTTTGTGCCTGAAGACGTTACGCTCCGCGCCGGCTACAGCGCCAACGCCGAAATCATCACCGAGAGCGCAAAAGACGCGGTGACGATCCCTGAACGCTGTATCGTTTACAGCAACGACAGCGTATTCGTATATAAAAATGACGTGAAAACCCCGATAAAAACAGGCCTTTCCGACGGACTCAACATCGTGGTGACAGAAGGCCTTGAAGCTGGCGACAAAATCCGCGGAAACGAGACTGTGAAGTAGAAAGTAGAAAGTTTATAAAGTAGAAAGTAACAACATGAAAAGATACCTTATACTAATGGCGATTCTCGCGCTTTCGTTTTCGCTGAAGGCGCAGCAAAAGGCGTGGACTCTTGACGAATGCATCAGCTACGCCATGGAACATAACGTTTCGGTGTTGCAAAGCAAAATCAGTCAGGAGAACGCCGGTTATCAATATAAGATAGCGAAGAACGCCTGGCTGCCGTCGCTGAACGCCAACGCCTCGGAGGATTTCGGCTTCGGCATGTCGCCGAGTTCAAGCGGGATTTACATTCCCAACAACTCGTCTTCGACATCGTTCGGCCTTTCGTTGGACATGCCTATCTTCAGCGGCCTGAATATTTACAATCAGATCAAATCCAATGAGTTGAATCTTCAGGCATCTGATAAAGACCTCGAAGCCGTGAAGTTCGACCTCGAACTGATGATAATGGCTTATTATATGCAAGTGGTTTATAATAAAGAGATTAAGTCGGTGGCGGAGAAACAGCTCGCCTTGACGGAGGAGCAACATCAGAAGACACGGGAGCTTTATCAGGTGGGGAAGGTGGCGGAAGCCGATGTCTATGAAAGCGCGGCGCAGGTCGCGACGGCGAAATCGACATTGGTTCAGGCAAACAACACGTTGATGTTGAGCATCCTTGACCTGGCGCAAACCCTTGACCTCGATGATGTCGCGGATTTCGATGTCGTCTCTCCTGAATTGTTCGCGGAGGGACAGAGTCTCGTCATGCCGTCGCAAGAGCAGACCTACAGCCACGCTGTCGTCAACATGCCGGGGATGCAGGCCGCGAACCTTCGTCTTGAACAGTCGTATTTCGACTTGAAAGCCAAGAAATCAGCGTGGTATCCGAAACTTTATCTCTATGCTGGATTTTCCGACGGCTACTATAATTATTTCAACAGCGAGATGCCGAATGAGTCTTTCGGCGACCAGATGAAAAACAACTACCGCACGCAGATCGCCTTCCAGCTCAGCATCCCGATTTTCAACAGGATGCAGACGAAATATAATGTTAAAATGTCGCAGCTTTCCATTAAGAATCAAGAGCTTGCGATTACCAACGAGGAGTTGAAACTAAAAAAGGATATTCAGCAGGCGTATTATAATTCTCTTGCCGCCGAGCAGAAATATGACGCTTCACGCGAAAGTTACAACGCCGCCGAGGTCGCATATCGTTTCTCGAATGAAAGCTATATCGCGGGGAAAGCCACGCTCCTTGAGCTTAATGAAAGCAAAAACAGGCTTTTCAAGTCGGAGAGCGAGATGCTTCAGGCGAAATATGAGTACCTTTACAGAGTGAAGGTCATGGAGAAATATAACAGGTAGTCGAAAAATCACGGAAAAATTTTTTGAGGTTTATTAATCTTTTTTTAGTTTGAAACGTTTAATATGAGAATTAACAATCGCCGAAAGGCCTAAAAAATTAAATTATTATGAAGAAACTTCTATTTTCGGCAGCCGTGATGCTGCTTTCGGTCGCAAGTGTTTTTGCGCAGGGAATCGACACCACCTTGGTGGTGAAGAATCACGAAATCAAGATCTACGACAACGATGACAAAATCGATGTCAAGGTCTATGAACTTAAGGATGGCGTGAAGGTTTCAAAGGAGCCGGTCTATGAGAGCCGTTACTATCTTGAAAGCAATGATGGTGAACGCACTGTGACTTTCAAGATGCCGTACAGAGATGGCAGGAAAGGCATGTATCGTTGTGATAATGACACTGCTGCTTACAAGAAATCGTATTGTAAGCGTCACCGTCGTCTTGCGCAGCCGCTCCCGATCCTTTATTTCAGTTATATGAACATCGGCGACGGTGCTTTTGGCGCGGAGTCGAGTGTGATACCGCAGCGTCCGGTCTCTTTTGAATGGGGTATGTACTGCCCGGTGACGATATTCCGCACCGGCAAGACAACCGTCTTTGGAATGGCGACAGGTCTCGGGTTCAGCAACAGTTACAACCATTTCGACACGAGATATGTCATGAAGAACGATGTGAATGGTGATGTCAACATTTTCACGCTTGAGGATTATACGGATGGAAAGTTTGTCGATGCAAAAAAGAGTTACCTGCGCTATTGGAGTTTCCGTCTTCCTTTGACGATGCAGCTCCAATGGAGAGTAGGGAGACGTCCGCTGACGTTGTCGGCCGGTGCCGAAGTAGAGTGGCGCATTGGGATGCGTTCCTTCTCGAAATTCGACGGAGAGAAGCAGCTCATTGACAGGAAGCTCAGTTACAATCCATTCGGATGCAACGCCTTGTTCCAGGTCGGCTATGCGGGCGTGATCCTCTTCACCCGCTTCGGCCTGACCGACATGTTCGGCAGTGACGCTTTCAACGCGAACCAGTTCACAGCGGGCATCGGGTTTAATTTTTAAAAAAGAAATAATCAGATTCAATAACTTGTGCAACTTGTGAAGTAAACTTGTGCAACTTGTGTTAAAATACGTCAATAGGTGGAAGGAACATAACCTTTCACCTTTTAACTTTGTAACTTTCAAACTTTTCAACTTTTTTTGTATTTTTGCGGCATGGAAAACACAGAACATTTCGAGAATCAGAAGCATGAGTGGGAGTCGGCCTTGCAGGTGACGGGCAGTGAGCAGCCGGCGGTGCAGGTGAACCCTAATGCTTTGGAGCGTCTGAAGGCGAGTCGCCAGCAGCTGCTTCCTTTGAAGGATTACGTCGATGGCATCCTTGCCGGTGACATTACTATTTTAAGCAAGGCCATAACATTGGTTGAGAGTTCGCTTCCGGTGCATCAGAAGCTCGCGCAGGCGATCATCGCTGAATGCATACCGCACAGCGGCAGGGCGTTGCGTCTCGGCATCACTGGTGTTCCGGGGGCGGGGAAGAGCACGTTCATCGAGGCGTTGGGCATGGAATTGGTGCATCGTGGCAAGAAGGTGGCGGTGCTCGCCATCGACCCGAGCAGCCAGCGTTCCAAGGGCAGCATCCTCGGTGACAAGACGCGCATGGAGGAGCTTTCGCAGCAGCGCAACGCCTATATCCGTCCATCGGCGTCGGCGGGGACACTCGGAGGCGTGGCGCGCAAGACGCGCGAGGCGATAATACTGTGCGAGGCCGCAGGCTTCGACACCATCATCGTGGAGACCGTCGGCGTAGGACAGAGCGAGACGGCGGTGTATTCGATGGTCGATTACTTCCTATTAATATTAATAGGTGGGGCGGGTGACGAGCTTCAGGGAATAAAACGCGGCATCATGGAGATGGCCGACGGCATCGTGGTGAACAAGGCCGACGGCGACAACGTGAGCCGTGCCAACAGAGCGGCGGCGGAGATAAAGAACGCCGTGCATCTCTTCCCGCCGTCGGAGTCGGGACAGGAGGTGAAGGTGACGACATGCTCCGCCCTCACACATTTCAACGTGCCGGAAGTGTGGGACATGGTAGAAAATCACGTGAACAACATCAGGAAGTCGGGCTATCTCGACGAGAAACGCGCTAATCAGGATGTGCAAATGATGCTCGACACTATTGAAAACACACTGAAGTCAGACTTTTACGAAAACGCCACGGTGAAAGAAACGCTTCGTCTGGTCGAAAACGATGTCGAGAACAAACGGATGAGCGCATACGAAGGGGCGAGACGGCTGTTGGAGGCTTACAGAGGTGTTGAGAGTTAAAATAATTTTTACAATTTCTCTTAACTCTACTCTCTACTCTTTTAACTTTTTTGTACTTTTGCAGCGAAAAAATAAATATAATCTATGAATAGCACTGTAAAAATCACTTACGACAGTAGCAATCCTAATGCAAGGCTTGCCATAAATTTCATCAAGACAATTGATTGTCTTACTGTTACAGAAATCAAGAAAGAAAAAACGAAGGAAACGAAATCGGCTGAAAAGGAAATTATTCTTGCTGAAATGAGAAATTCGCGAGATGAAGCTAAAAAAATAATGAATGGCAACAGAAAAGGACATACAATAGCCGAAATACTTGAAACAATATGATTGACTTCGAGCAAACACCGAGTTTCAACAAAAAAGCCAAAAAACTCGCCGCAAAATATCCATCTTTCAAAAATGACCTTGAAAAACTGATGAAGTCGTTGGTTGAAAATCCAGAACAGGGTGTGTTGTTGGCCGACAACTTCAGAAAAATAAGAATGGCTGTCACTTCTAAGGGAAAGGGGAAAAGTGGTGGAGCAAGAGTTATAACAGCTAATTGTATTGTTGCAAAAAATGAAGGCTTGATAACACTTGTACTTGTCTATGACAAAAATGAGATAGAAAATGTCAGTATCGGTGAAATTAGAGAAGCATACCGCTCCCGTTAGTTATTTTTCGCTGTAAGTACCCAAAATAACATAGTTGCAGCGAAAAACAAATTTTGTTGTCATGAATGAAGCATTCGCAAAATGATATAATATTCCA
>JAUNNU010000138.1 GCA_030537295.1 Bacteroidia bacterium | reverse complement strand
TATCTCTCGTTCATAAAAATCCCGCCTTTCATTTTCGGTAGGGATATAGATCGCTCAAAGTTTGCTACACAGCAAGAGGTGCGGGGATTATTCTACGATTTGAACAAATAGGTCATCGTCATATTGGCACATATCTTGGCAAGCAGAACAATGGAACAGAATTTGATTAATGTGTGTAACACCTATACATAATGGGAAGAAACTCGTTCAGAACCGGCACAGCATCTAGTCGTATCAACGATTTTAGGCAAAAAAATAAACGGCGTGTTACACTCCAAAAATGTGAACACACCGTTTCAAACTTACTCAATCAAGCTCTGCTACAAGTTCAGGAGACAAATAACCTTTTACTTCATCCGGTACAGTCTTTCCTTCGTCCGAAAAACAAACTGTGTCGTACTTATCCATAGATGAATCTTTTGAAAAAATGAAATCTATGAATTCACCATCCGAACTGTTTTCAATGGAATGATCATTCACCCTCAATGTTCTCGGCAGATAAAAGTCATCAAGTTTCTGTCCTTCTTCGTTTGTGTTTTCCGTAAGCCCAAGGGTAAACAGCAAATTTGTGACTCCGATTTTATATGTAAGAGTTACCGTTCTCAAATCCTCTATTACACAAACGAGACTATTCGTCAATTCAGGCAGTCGAATCAGGCAGGGCAATTTCTTCTTCGCGCCGTCATAAGAATGTTCAGTGGAAAAATAAAACTGCCTCGTTGTTAAGATGGCTCTTTTTGCATAGTCATAGAATCGTCTCGAATTAAGGTAAGAAGCAACACCAGTTAAGTGCATAAAAGATTCACGCTTAAACCGAAGCTGAAAATAGCGTTCACCAAATACATACAAGAAATCTTTTCCCGCCAGTTCCGTTCCGTAAACTTGTGCAGCACTGATGATCTGCGTTCTTATGGATTCTTTTTTCTCACTTCTACTAGCCATTTGTACTTCCCCAAAAAAATGTGGAGTGACACCGTGTGATCTGGCATCACTCCACAATACTTGCAATAAAAGAGTTTTCTGCTGGTTGTCAGCCGCGGCACCCAGTTAAGATGCCAAGTGTGGAGCGGAAATCATTAAGTCCCCCGCTTGGACTACAGCTTTAATCCCTGCTGCCGGGCGCGGCACCCAGTTAAGATGCCAAAGGCGTGGAAAATTACCCTGCTCCACGTGCAGCCCAACTTTTAACGATGCTCTCACATCGAAGGTATCACTACCTCGCTTATATTATATGCAAATCGCTTCAATTTGTCAATAGTTTTCGAGAAATTCGTTCCGACAAATTTGTGGCAATTTTGCAACTTTTGGAAAAAGTCGTTTTTGTGTTCTGTTTTTTCATTTAATCCCTAAAATACAAATCTCTCGTATAAACCTTGTCCAGCACATCCGCTATGTCATCATTATACCGGTTGGCAATAATCACATCGGACATTTGCTTGAATTCGGCAAGGTCACGGATAACACGGCTGCTGAAGAAGGTCTCATCCCGCATGGTGGGTTCATAGATAACAACTTCAATGCCCTTTGCCTTGATACGCTTCATAACGCCTTGGATGGAACTCTGACGGAAATTATCGGAACCCGCCTTCATTGTCAGACGGTACACGCCGACAATCTTCGGTTGCTTCTCGATGATCTGGTCGGCGATAAAGTCCTTTCTCGTTCCATTGGCGGCAACAATGGCAGAGATAATGTTCTGCGGCACATCGTTGTAATTGGCAAGAAGCTGCTTCGTATCTTTTGGCAAACAGTATCCACCGTAGCCGAAGGACGGGTTATTATAATGGCCACCAATTCTGGGATCAAGACCTACACCTTCAATAATGGACTTGGTATCCAGTCCTCTGACGGCGGCATAGGTGTCCAGTTCATTAAAGAAACTGACGCGAAGCGCAAGATAGGTGTTTGCAAAAAGTTTCACAGCTTCCGCTTCCGTTGGATTCATGTAGCGGACTTCTATGCTCTCTTTGATCGCGCCTTCCTGCAAAAGCTCTGCAAAGGTGTGAGCAGCCTTTTCCAGACGCTTATTCCCCACCGGAACACCCACAATGATTCGGGACGGATAAAGATTGTCATAGAGGGCTTTTCCCTCTCTCAAAAATTCCGGACTGAACAGAATGTTATCACACTTGAATTTTTCTCTGACCGATTCGGTATAACCGACCGGAACCGTTGATTTGATGATCATCACAGCGTCTGGGTTCGCCGCAATGACCTGCTTGATGACCGACTCCACAGAGGAGGTATCAAAGTAGTTCTTGTTCGGGTCGTAATTGGTCGGTGTGGAAATAACGACCAGTTCCGCATCCTTATAGGCCGAATCGCCGTCTGTGGTGGCAACCAGATTCAGTTCTTTGGCTGCGAGGTACTCCTCTATTTCCTTATCAACGATTGGACTTTTCTTATTATTGATGAGGTCAACCTTATCTTGAATAATGTCTACGGCTGTAACCTCATTGTGCTGTGACAAAAGAATTGCCACAGACAGACCGACATAGCCGGTTCCTGCAACTGCAATACGCATATGTATCTCTCCTCTTTTGTTTCTCTGTGCTGTCCCCTGTCCGGCTCGCAACCGGCTTAGAGAACAGTGCGTGTTTCAGTGCATTCGCGTCCCTATGGTGTCTCCTATGGCAACGGGAAATGCGTAACGATATCAAACCTTGTAATAAACCTTATACCACTCGGCGAACTTCCGAAGACCTTCTCTTAAAGAAGTGGACGGCTTGAAACCGAAGAACGAGGTTTTTGCCTCGTTCCGATGCACTTTTTACCGGCCGGTTGCCCACAGTGCCGTGGGCTGCTCATTTTGCGATTTTTAACCGAAAGTCACATAAAATCAGTGGTTTTCGCGTGTTTTCTCACACTTTTTCGCATTCCGAACTTTCCGGATTTTACATTTTGCGATACCGGTTCCGCGCCCCTAGACCCCCACCCTATGAAATTCGCGGATTTTAACGCGAGAGGGGGCGCCGGTCTTCCGGGAAAAGGCTGTAGAGATTTAGACCGCCCCTCCCTCCATTTGCCCCAAAAACAAAAAAAGACGTTCAGTCATAATGACCAAACGTCCGTGTATTGTTCTTCGTATTGTTCCTTTGTGGCGATTTATTATTCTTTCAATGAGTACACTGTCAATCTACCGTTCTTTTCCTGAACAGCCAACCCCTCATCGCAAAGTTTCTTGAGAAGTGTAAATGCTCTGGTAGTTCCGATTTTCAGTTCCTCTTCTACTTCTTTCCTTGTCACGACTTTCTTCAACTTTAACATTTCAATCAATTTTTCAGATGGATCAGACTTTATCATTACCGGTTGTTCTTTCTTTTTCTGCTCATTATGTTCCTTGTTTTTTTCATTGAAATGAATATTGGGCAGCACAACTTTGAATACTCCTTCAGCAGTTTGAAAATCCGGTTTCAACCCAAACTTTGCGTATTCTCTCAGAATTTTTTGAATACCGGTTCCATAGCTTTCAATCAGTCTCAATCTGTAGAACACAGCGGCAAGGTTCGGATTTCTTGATTGTGACAATCCCATGAAAATTGCATCATACGATATATTCGGAACCAAACCGCCTAGTGACACGATTTCGATTTGATTCTCTCTGATGTTTATGATATTCCCATCGGTGAATGTATAGCTTCTGTGTACTATACTGTTTAGTAACGCTTCTCTCAACGCATCAGGTGGATAATCTCTTACATCTGTTCTGATTAGTCCCTCAAAGCTCGCTTGTGTCTTATTGTTCATATTCAGCAAATAATACACATCATTTAACTGCTTAAAAAGAGAGCCCGTAAACTGCTGCCTATCCCTGAAAACATCCCCGTCAAACTCGGCAACCTTTGTCACAAAGGGACATTGATCTGATAAGAGCAATGCAAGATTGGTAAATAGTCCATCTTCTCCTATCATCCCAAGTGTCTTCATCTGCGGCGTATCAAAAGCAAGAGATCGCTTTTCCCTTTCTTCGTTCATGGAAGTGAATGTCAGATTCTGTTCCAAACTCCTGCATTCTTCATATGACTTTCCGGAAGATTCAATAATCATTTGACGAATGGCACTCTCGTTAACATTCCTGCTGGTCGATCCGATCCTTACATAAACACCTTCTGCGGTCAATCCTTTTTTGCTTAAAAAATAGGGTCTCTCAATCCCAAGCGACACCGAGCATTTGATTACGTTCTTTCCTTCCATTTCTTCTGCATCAATTCTGATAAACTGCAATGGATTAGGCTTGATTGAATCTGCAATCATGTTGGAAAGGCGTTTCATAACATCATCTGTATCTTCCACCCCGGCAATCGTCCTATCATCTCTTATTCCAATGTACAGACTACCACCATCAGTGTTCAGAAATGCAACAACTTCTTTAAGAGCTGTTTCTGGAATTTTTCCTGTTTGTCTGTCAAGTTCCTTAAACTCAATATTTGTGCCTTCAATCATGGTTATATCTCCTATCAAACTTCTTTCATCTTTCTTTCACTTATTATACAGCAGAAAGAAAGAAAAGTCAATAGGATCGAAACATTTTACTGACTATTTTTTATGACAATACAAACAACTTCTCCGCAGGGCTTGCACCTGGCTTGTTTAAACCGGATATGATGATATAGCACAGCGTTACAAAACACCTTCCCGACACACTGTTTTTTTTCCTATAAATTCAGCTAAGGCACTATCTGCTCTGCGTCAGCTCCTCCAGAAAACGTATTTCATCTATTGCAGACTGGATCAGTTTTACTTTTTCTCGTGTCTGTTCATCGGTGATTCGCTCAATTAACGAAAGGTTCCCCAGTATATTAATGTGGTTGTTCATCATAAGCAGCGCATCAGCTGTTGTGCCAAGGGCAGAGGCTATCTGTGTAAGTTCAATACAGCATATAATCTTTTTAACTTTTTTATTATCCACTGACCTGAATCTGCTATTTCAGCTTTACCACATAGATAACATCGCGTTTTTTTACACGTGAACAAACCGGTCTTATTCAACACTTCTTCAACGCTTTCTACAACGTTTTTTCAACGGAGGAGTATGTAGCGTTCCGCATAAGCCCCAAATGGTCGAACAGACCGAAAAATGTCCAAAACGGGCGAACACACCAAAAAAGACCGGCGCATCACACTCTATTTATGAGTGCAACACACCGGTCAAATCTGGGATCTCATTCATTTTTCATTGTCGTGTCATAAAGGAAGACCTGCACCGGAACTCCCCGCTTCTTACATTCCTCAATGGCATACTTCGTCCCATGGGATTTTCCGTCCCAGAAGGCAAGGACTCGGTCGGCATACTCGATAATGGTGATATTTCTCTTGAGCGGTGCTCCCCTGCCGAACCGGTCATAATCGGGCTTGAACTCGGTCAGCTTCAGTCCGTGGCTTTTTGCGTACTCAGCAGCACAGGAGTCGATACCTCTGGCTCCGCCAGATACGATCTCGTCTGTTTCTGCTGGTAGGTATTTTGATAAATCCCCAACAACAAGATTCCTTGAACCGATCACAGCTACTTTCATTTCTATTTCATCCTCCGAAAATTTAAAAGATATACGG
>JAUNNU010000034.1 GCA_030537295.1 Bacteroidia bacterium | reverse complement strand
ACTTGTGTTAAAAAAAACTTGTGAAACTTGTGTTAAAAATGAAAAACTTCAGTTCTTTTCTTAACCGTAAGAACATCGACATTTCCGTGAAGGCGTATCTGTTAGATGCCCTCAGTGCGATGGCACTCGGACTCTTCGCATCGCTTCTCATAGGCACGATTTTCAAGACCATAGGCGACAAGCTGTCGATTCCGTTGTTCATGGAGTTCGCGGGTCACTGCACCAAGGCGGCCGGTCCGGCGATGGGTGTCGCGATAGCGTATGCGCTCCACGCCCCGGCTCTCGTGCTGTTCAGCGCGGTGGCCGTCGGCATAGCTGGAAACACTCTCGGCGGCCCCGTCGGAGTGCTTGTGGCGGTGGTGATAAGCACCGAACTCGGAAAGATGGTGTCGAAGGAGACGAAAGTTGACATTCTCGTAACGCCTTCAGTGACAATAATATCCGGCGTCTTGCTTGCGATGTTCATCGGGCCGGGCATCAACGCATTCATGACGGCTTTCGGCAACTTCATCATCGAGGCGACGAACCTTCATCCGTTCGCGATGGGCATCATCGTGTCGGTGAGTGTCGGCATGGCGTTGACGCTTCCCATCAGCAGTGCGGCGTTGTGCATCGCCATCGGGCTTTCCGGCATCGCGGCGGGTGCGGCGACGGCGGGCTGCTGCGCACAGATGGTCGGCTTCGCGGTGATGAGCTTCAAGGAGAACCGCTGGGGCGGTCTCGTCTCACAGGGCATCGGCACCTCGATGCTCCAAATGTCGAACATCATAAAACACCCGCTGATATGGATTCCGCCCACACTGACGGCGGCAATAACAGGGCCGATAGCGACCTGCGTCTTCCAGCTCGAAAACGTCCCGATAGGCGCGGGCATGGGCACCTGCGGACTCGTCGGGCCGCTCTGCGTAATTAATGCGATGCCAGAAGGCGGCACGAAGATGTGGCTCGGAATACTGTTGGTTTGCTTCATCTTACCCGCAATCCTGACATGGTGTTTCGGCTGGGTCTTCAGGAAACTGCACTGGATTAAAGACGGCGACCTGAAGCTGGAGCAGTAAAACACCGAAATTTTCGAGCACAAACGGAAAATGACCATCCGCCGGGACAAATACAACATCGTATTTGTATCATACGGCACATATCCCGCAGGTGCTGGCTTTTGATTGTCCGTTCAATTCCCGTGTTGCGTGATATCTCCGCCAAGTCCGGCATCCAAAAAGAAACAACGCTCGTGCGGCCACAACAATTCGACACGCTCTGGCTTCGGCAAAGGCATCGTGAAGATTTCATCGGCAGAGCGCACGACCGTTGTCCAGCCATGTTTCTGGTCGAACTGACGGAAGACGTTCTCGTCATCTGTTGGTTTGCCTGTCTTCATGAAGCATACAAGCAGATCCCTGACCCTGTCGCTGAGGGCGAACCATCCTGTCGTATCGACATCCTCTCCTCTCGTAACATCCTCGACCATCCCTTCGTTCTTGATGGTGCCTATCAGGAATGGCAAGTCTATGGAGTGAGCCGCCCTGAGATCACGCGGGCCGAAGCGAGGAGATTCCCAAACCAGGTTATATACATTTCCGCAATTATAGCGGACGGCTTCCGAAGCGGTTTTTACAGCCGGCACGAAGAAGACCTCATCGTTGGTAAATTCGATGGCGCTCGCCCAGTCGGTGTACCCGAGGACATCTCTCAAGTGCGAAAGATATTTGTCAATAACCTGACGGTCTTCTTCCGTCGCAACAGACCTTGACGTTTCAATGATGTCGCACAGGAACAGGCGCAGGTTTTGGATTTGTTCTTCATACGTATCACCTGGCATCAATTCAAGAATCTCCTTCGGGTCAACGAAGATGCGTCCGTCATCCCATGTGGAGCTCATTATCATGTTGCCTTTGAAGCCCTTCAGCATCTCATCGAACGGAACATCCGGTATGATGTCACCGTCTATAATCGGCTTGTGCAATCTTGCGGCTATCTCCCCTTCAATACATTCCTTTATTATGACATCCTTCGGAAGTTTTTTCAATTCGGCCACCGTCTTGCAGTCATATTTTTTGGCAAGTGCCACGGCTGCATTGTTGTCGCCTGTGAGGTCTTCGGCGTGGGCGCACATCCTGAACGATCCGCTGAGCGGAATCGCATTCCTGAACAGTCCCTTGGCGTATGGAGAAACACAAAGCGTCGATACAAGGTTTCCACCAGCCGACTGGCCCATTATCGTGATGTTGTCCGGGTCGCCTCCGAATGCCGCAATGTTGTCCTTGAGCCACTGGAGACCACAAACCAAATCCATGACACACAACGCCTTCGACTGTTTGTACTGGTCGCCGTCAGGGAACATGTCAAGGTCGCAGGCTCCAAGCATGCCGAGACGGTATGCCATGGTCACATACATCACGTCAGGATGCTCCTTCACGAACACGCTGCCGTCATAAAGTGCCTCGCGGTTGCCGCCCACTCTCCATCCGCCGCCGTGTATAAAGACCATCACCGGCTTCTTCTCCATTCTGTTGTCAACTGTCCAGATGTTGAGGCTAAGAAAATCCTCCCCAGAGATATCGGCCAGATGGTATCCATCGGACTGAGGGCAGACATTGGCAAACTCCGTCACCTGATGAATGCCTTCAGGATAGACATACGGCACAGGTAACTCAAACATGTAATCCAACGGATCCTCGGCGAATTTGATTCCGAAGAACTTCGTCACTCCGTTTTCAACTTTTCCCACAAACGTACCCGCCTTGCAGGATACTGGGTTCGATGCGCCATCTGACGCCGGTAACGGCTGACCGTTGTCACAGGAGGCAAGTCCGAGGACAAGCGCCGCTATTCCGATAGTTAAAATAAATTTCTTCATGTCCATAGTATGTTGTATTATAAATCTTTCTTCAAATCAATGGTAAAGGCCTGTGACATGTCATCTCTGACATTGAACAGGATGGTCTTCTGCCTGGAGTTATAGACGCATGACCAGTTCGTCACCTGTCCTGACACTTCAATGCCGTAATTGCCGTATTGTAGGCATTGCAAAGCTTCTTCCTCGTCCATAACCCGTGAGTAGTAATGTTCGGGTTTGGAATCTCCTTGCCGGCTGAACGCAATGCGACAATTGGAAATTCGTCAGGGTCTGTCTGTGAATTGTTCTTGCAACTGGTTATTGCTATGATGCTTGCAGCAGACACCAAGAATAGTAATGCCTTTTTTTTCATGGCTGAGAAATTTACGGGACTTCTATTTTCACTCATTCCACGCCGTCCCTCTGAATTTTGCGAAGTCCGTCAAACAAAATCAGAAAAGGGAAACGACGCTGCAAATTTACAAATTAAATTCTTGTTTCCAACAGATTGGCGATAAAATATATTGGCGTCCGATAAAACTTTCTTTTCAAGCAGCGCAAACGGGTGAAATGCGGCTGGTTTCCTGAAAATCCCAATTGGAGGGATTGATTCAAAGTTATTGGCATCCAATTAAAATTTGTAGAACAAAAAACGCTAACCATTTAATTCACAATGATTAGCGTTGCTGAATTTTTGAGGTACCAGACGGAATCGAACCGCCGTAAAAGGTTTTGCAGACCTTCGCCTAGCCACTCGGCCATGATACCTTCGATTTGCGGGTGCAAAGATACAACTTTTTTTGATACGCAGCCGCTTTTTGAAAAATTATTTTTCCGTCCTGTTTTCAACCTTGTTCCAAAGCCAGAACATCAATGCGCCCCAAGCGAAAAACAACACGAAATGAACCCATCGGGGAACTCTTGAGACAAAACATCCGTCAGCGTCAACCTTCTCATAATCAGGGATGTCGGCGTAGAAATACGCCCCCGCCCCGAAGTCGAGGCCGTCAACCAAACCGAGTCCGTTGACCATAATGTGAACGGCAACCAAAACGGTGGCAACCACCAAAATAATGGTCGCCACCTTGAAAAATCTATGATTTTTCTTCGAGTTCATGGTGAATTAATCGAGGACGGGTATCGGGAAAACAATTCCGGAAAGCAGGAACCAGACGGCGAACAGCGTCAGGGCGATGTTGAAGGTCTGCCCGATGACGTAAAGCCAAAGCACCTTGCCACCATGCATCTGCTTGGCGATCTCCCTGAAATTCGTGTCGAGGCCGATGCTCGTGAACGCCAGCACGAAAGCCCAGTTCTTGTATTGGTCAAGCACTTTGTTTATTGCGCCCACGGCGTTGAAGTCAGTCGTGTTGAACATCGGCTGTATGATGAACGAAGCGACCAACGAAGCCACGAAGAAACCGATGATGAACTTCGGGAAACGGTACCAAATCTCCTTCGCGCCGATTTTCTCCGAAGGGTTCTTATCGACTTTCGTCGCGAAGAATATCGCCACGAAAAACGCTATGAAACCGATAAGTATGTTTTGTATCGACTTCACGAGGACGGCGGCCTTCTGCGCCTCTTCGCCGAGTGCGGTGCCGGCCACGACAACGGCGCCGGTGCTGTCAACGGTGCCGCCAATCAACGCGCCGCCCATGAGCTGACTCATGCCGCACGCCTTGATGATCATCGGCTCGAAAACCATCATCAATATCGTGAAGATGATTGAGATTGAAACCGCCATCGAGAGGTCGCTCTTCTTCGCCTTCGCCGCTGCGCCTGTGGCGATGGCAGCACTCGTGCCGCAAACACTCGTCGCACTCGCCAACGTGATGACCAACGGCTTGTTGTCGATCTTCAACACCTTCGTGCCGAGCCACCACATGAAAATGATGACTATCGGCGTCACAATCCACGCAATGCCGAGACCGTAAAGCCCGAACTTCGCGATGTTCGAGAACAGAACCGAAAATCCCATTATCACCAAGCCCGTCTTGATGTAAAACTCCGTCATCACCGCCGGTTTCAGCCATTCTGGTGTGCCGACGGTGTTCGAGATTATTAGGCCGATGAGCAACGCCCAGAAAGCCCATTCGAGATAACGGTTCAAGGTGAATTCCGCGCTTATCCATCTCACCAACAAAGCGATGACGAACAAACCGATGAATGCCGGGATGTACTTTTTCAGGCTTTTGCCCATCATTTTCGCGCCAAGCGTGAAAAGAACGCCCAACACGATAAAGGTGCGGAGAAGTTTCCAGACGAAACCGATGTTGAGCTGCTTGCCCATCGATTCAGCAAACGTGCCTTTGTCTTCCCAGAGATACCAGGTTGAGAATTTCAGTGCGGAGAAGTCGAATCCGCCGCAAAGAACTGATACACAGCCGATTGCGATGACGATAAAACCAATCCAGCAGGCAAGCCAGTCTTCTTTCTTCCAAAGGTCAGAGAGCGTAGTACCCCCTGCCGTAACAATTTCATTGTTAGTGTTTTGCATGATTTTTATGGTGTTTGAAAATGACAAGATGATTTGGTGTAAGGAAATCATCTTGTCAAAAAAAATATGGTGTTAATAATTTCAATGTGGTGTTTGTAAAATATTGATTTCCAATCAAATGCTTTCAATAAACAAAGAACCGCAGGTTTTTGTGCAACTAAAAGTTGACCGAAACCAAAGCTGCGACCATGTGGCCGTTGTTATCGTTGGCCTGGGCTGTTTTCAGTGTGTAGTCGAGTTGCAGACGAAGGTGTTTCATCGGGTAATAGTTCACGCCGACCATGTAATATGTCGAGCGTTGGTTGTCGAGGTCGATGTCGTTGTTCATGTAGTCATAACGGAGCACCGGCGCGATTTTCTGCACCTGTGCGCCTTCTTTCTTGCCTTTCACCGTGAAATAATAAGTCGCCATCACATAGATACCATCGCTTTTCTGTGTCGTTATCCAACTTGGCTGTGTCATGTCGAGTCTGTCGGTGATGCCGTAGATGTATTCCGAGCGGACGGTGAGTTTTTCGTTTTTATACTGTGCGCCGAAAGTGTAACGTTGTCTGTCGCCGTCCAGACTATCATTAATAAGGGAGTATGCGCCGACGTAAGCCGCGCCCGTAATCATGAGGTCTTTCATGAATGGGTGGAAATCGAGGCGTGCCGCGAAATCTTTGAACTCGTTGTTGTCTTTCTTATTGATACCGTTGCCGTTGTAGAAACCGACGGTGTAGCCCAAGATGTCGTATTTCTTGCCGTTTTCCTCGCGGTTGAAGAGGCTTCCGTAGGCGATGAGACCGACGTCACGGCCGCCGCCGTAGCTGCTCACGCCCGAAATGTCGCTGAAGCCCGAAAGCTTGTTCACGACCTGCGCATATTCGATGACTTCCAAATCATTGAGTGAATAAGGGTTCTCGATTGTGAACGGGAGTTTCTGCTGGCCGATCTTGAAGTTGAGCCACGGATTGATTTTCACCGCGACGTAGGCGTCAAGAAGTTTCGGTGAGCTCGCGAACTCGGTCTGGACACGGAATTCCAAGTGCTTGTTGATGTTCCCCTTCATGTCAAGACGCGCGCGCCTGACGTTGAACGTGTTGGAAATCTCCTCGACATCCATGTTGTTCTTGAAATAATCATAGGTGTACTGTGCGTCGATACGGCCGCCGATTGACAGATAATCGCCGATAAGCGACTTCCTCTTTTCAACCCTTGTTTCGGGTTTCTGTGCATAAACTGCTGTGAATGAAGTTGATAGCAACAGTAATGCTGCAACTAAAATTTTTTTTGCTTTCATAATGTTATTAAATTTACCTTTTTTTGCTTTTGAAAAACGCTGCAAAAATACAAAAAAAGTAAATACGTTTACTATATTTTGATAAAAATAGTAAAATATTTTACTAATTTTCGGAAATGTGATTTTAAACAAAACATTGTCAGTTTGGATTGAGGTCGGGATTGAAAAGGATAATAAAAGCAAGAAATGCTGCGAAATTAGTCTTTCCATTTACTTTTTTTTTGATATTTTAGTCTTTCCATTTACTTTTTTATTACTTTTGCAAAAAATTAAAATATTGAATAGCAATGGAAATAGTTTCAATAGAAGAGCTTTACCGCACATCGAGCCGACTTATAGCACGAACTCCGACAAACTTTCACCGCTATATGTACAGTAAAATCTCTTGGGACGCATGGCTGATAGCCATAAAAGGTGCACGCGGCACTGGCAAGACCACGATGCTGCTCCAACGTCTCAAGGAGGGATTCAAGAACAACCCGCAGACTGCTTTGTATGTTTCTTTAGACAATCTGTGGTTCAAGACGCATTCTCTCAGCGAAGTGGTTGAATACCATTACAATCACGGTGGTACGCATCTTTTTATCGATGAAATCCATAAATACGACAACTGGCAGACGCTGATAAAGAACATCGCCGATGAATACCCCGACCTGCACATTGTATATACAGGCTCTTCCGTGTTGAAAATCAACCAGAACGAAGGCGACCTTTCACGTCGTCAGCTCGTTTACACGCTTCCGGGATTGTCGTTTCGCGAATATCTTTCTTTTGAAAACATCCTTGACAAACCTGCCATCGCTCTCGATGATTTGTTGGAAAACCATCAGCGTTATGCGATGGAAATATTGACAGAGGTGAAGATACTGCCACATTTTGAGACATATTTAAAAACAGGCTATTATCCTTTCTATAAAAGAGACCATGCTGGTTTTGACCAACGACTTCAGGCGGTCATCCGAACCGTATTATATGAGGACTTGCCGGCTGTGGAAGATGTCACATACGAAACCGTAAGAAAAACGGAACGCATGATGATGATTCTTGCCGAACACGTGCCTCAAACACCAAACATGAACGAATTATATGGGCAATTAAACACAAACCGCAACCAGGGAATGAAGATGCTGTATCTGCTTGAACGTACCGCTTTGATACACATCCTTTCATCTGAAGTGAAAAGCACAAAGCATCTTGCCAAACCCGACAAAATCTTCATGAACAACACAAATTTGATGTATGCCTTGACAACAGACAGCAATATCGGCACCGTCCGTGAAGTGTTTTTCAACAGCCAGTTGGCAGCGACTGGCAACGAATTAAACTATCCGAAGCAAGGCGATTTCTTGGTCAATCACAGACACCTGTTCGAGATAGGCGGCAAAAGCAAGAGCTTTGAGCAGATAAAGGACATCCCCGACAGTTACCTCGCTATCGGCGACATCGAGACAGGTCACGGCAACAGAATTCCGCTGTGGCTTTTTGGATTCTTATACTAAAAAACATGAAAATCACCGCCAGCTAACCGACGGTGATTTTTCAAAAATATAAATGAAAAGACGTGACGTTTAGTCTCAACCGAAATTATAATTTGACGACCTTCTGAATCATGCTGCCTTTTGCGGTTTCTATTCTGACGAAATAAACGCCGGCGTTCAAGTCTGTGATGACGTAATTGTCAGCGTCCATGATAGCGTCCATGATTGTTTCGCCGCGCACGCCATAGACCGTGACTTTTGTCATGCTCTGGCAGTTGATGTTGAACGCGCCGTTTGACGGGTTAGGATAGAGACACGCGCCGATGCTGTTTTCGGTCACACCGAGGTCGCCGACTTCAAACATGATGAAGTCTTCGCCTTCGGCGGTCATGGCCGGGACCGACTCGCAACCATCGGCATAGACGGCTGTCACCTGATAATAATAGGTGCTGTTTTCCGTAACATTTTCCTCAAAATAGTTTTCAGTGATATTGGCGACTATTTCGTAGTCATCGCCGGTGTTGCTGCGATAGACATTATAGCTTGCGGCGTCTTCGGCGGCATCCCAGTTGAGCGATATGCTCGATCCATTTAAAATGCCATTGAAGTTGGTAGGGGCGTCGCATCCGCCTTCTTCTGTAGTGACGGAGATGTCATCGACATCGATGCGGTAGATGTTTGAGCATTCGAAGTGGCGGATGGCGACGTAGATGTTCTGTCCGGCGTATTCGCTGAGGTCGATGTTGTGTTCGTGCCACGGACCTTGGTCGTTGTCACGGCTTTTGTCGGTGAGGGTCCACTCTGCGATGGTGGTGAAGTCGGTCGGCTCCGTATTGCTCTTCGTGGAGATGGCGACGCCGTAATGTTCGCCGACATATGCGTACCAGTCGGAGCAGACGAAGAACGTGAACACCGATGTCTCTGTGGCGGCGATAAGCGGTGTGACGAGGAAATTGTCGGGTGTGAGTCCCGGACGCATCACGGTGGTCCAACTTTCGGAGTAAGCATAACGGAGACTTTCGTTGTGTCCGTCGCCCTGCGCCTGAAGCGTCGAGGAGTTCATCCAGTTGATACCGTCGAAATCGCCGTCAAGGACGGTCATGACACCGAGAGTGCCGTCTTCAAAGCCTTCGGAAAAGGTTGTGACTTGAGCTTTTGCTACGCCTACTGTCAATATGGCTATAGCAAGAAGAAGTAGATTTTTTCTCATATCGAAAGAATTTTAGTTAATTAACCCGTTGGCGGAATTAATCTAAAGCATATTTGACATGGCCAATGGGTCTTCCCGAGAGATAATTGACATATTGCAATGTGGTGAAGGACGCTATCTTGCTGACGATTCTGGCGAACAGGCCTGTCGGCTGCTTGGCGAAGTTTCTATTAAGCATAAACTGGCCTGCGAACTGAGAGAAGTCTGTTTCGATACGCTTTCTGGCCTTTGCAAATGGGATGAAGGTTGGCTTCCAATCTTTCTGGTTGAGTCTGTAAGGGACCTCCAGACGGATGTTGGCCGATTCGAAGAGATCCAATTGCATGGACGCGCTGATATAGCCGCGGTCTCCGAAGATGCTGCAGTCGTGGTATTCATATTTGACATCCTTCAAATAATTGATGTCGTGCACGTTCGCCTTGGTGACGTCGAAGGAGTGGATAACTCCGCTGAGCCCGCAGACGGCGTGCAGCTTGTATCCATAGTAGTGGGTGTTTTGCGACGCACAGAAGCCAAAGGAGGGTGCTGTCTCGTAGTCGGACTTCCCGAGTCTGCATCTTGATGACCTGGCGATACGGCACACCTCGATAGGCTTCGAGTCAATGCAAAAGAAGGATTCTCCCCCGTCTATTTCGTCGGCCATGCGTTCCCGGATGGCATTGCAGACCGGGATGGTCAACTTGCGCCGGGTGTTGAACTGCCTCCTGCTTATCAGATTGGGAAATAGGTCTCTATGGTGGTTCAGCCTCACAAACAGGCAGTTCTCGCTATCCATGCTCAGGGATTCTGCGGTTAGCGACAAGGCTATCACCTCAAGGTCTGAGAACTTGGGCACGACACCTCTTCTCGGCACATTTCCGAGTTCGTTGACAAGATTTTTTGAAAATTTCTTGCATATGTCAAGAATTTTTATGTACTTTGCATGAAAGTTGTGCATGTTGATATTCTTTTGTAAGAAATTGATTATCATTACAAAAATACAAAAAATTATTGATGTGTACAACTTTTATTTAAGAAAATTATCAACAAATTAATTCATCCAACAGGTTTAATTATTTATTGATTTACAAGTTGCAAAAGTAATAAATTTCATGATATAGGTTGAAGAATAATCAAAAATGTGAGATAGAATCTACCTATTCCCTTTCTTGTACCCCACCAAAATCACGCTCGACTTGCCGACGCCCTTGCTGTTATATACAACCTGGCTGATGTTGCTGACATAACGTGCGTACCACGAATCAGATGAGGAACGGAAAGTGCCGATCGGCGTTTTTGTGCGGACGCTTTCATGAATAAGGTAGGCGTTGAAAGTGCCGGCTTCAGTTTTTATTGTTTTATAATCAATGACTTGGCGTTCGGTGGTGTAAATCGTCGCCTTGATGAATCCTATCTTCACCGGCATCTCCGTGTCAGGCAGCCGGTCGCCGACCTTGAAGTCGCCCATGATGGTGCTCGGGTCGCCGGATGAAAGCATGTACTGGACCTTCAGGGCCTTCATCCAGTCGTTCATCACGATGTACGACTTGCCGTTTTTCTTGGTGATGTCCATGATGAACTCGTTCGCCCCGCGGAAAAACGGTTTGCCGTCAGGCTCGTAAAAGTTGTAAACCATCATGAGCCGTCCGTTCTGGAGGTCGCCTTCGCGCTCGCGCACCGTCATGGTGAAATATGCGTTCATCTCGCCTTTCTTGTCGTACGACTCGTAGGTCAGCTGTGCGCCGATCTTCGTCGGGAAAAAGGCGTTGAAGATCTCGTCGGGTGAACCGTAAGGATTGTCAACAATGGTGTCGTTGGTGAAATGCACGAGATTATAAACCTCGCTCCTCTGCACGTCCCTGTTCACAACCAAAGTGTCGCCATCGACAACGGTTGTCTGCTCCTGTGCAGCCATATTTGACACCGCAAAAAAAACAATGATTACAGAAATTATTGATTTACAGATATTTCTCATTTTACTAAATTTAAATTTACGTTTTCAATATGTCGGCAAAAATACGAATTTTTCAGATAATTCGGGCGAATTTGATGAAATCGAACTTTTTTAATCGAATAATGAATATTTTCGTATTTTTGCAAACTGTTAAAAATCGAAACGAGCATCATTGTCAATGAATATTACTATTATTTGTGAGGTTTTCGGAGAAGCCAATAACGGCACCACCATCGCCGCTATTAATCTCATCAAATTCATGAAAAAACAGGGGCATAATGTCAAGGTTGTGTGTCCTGACGAAGACAAGCGCGGGCTTGAAGGATATTACATCCTGCCGAAGCAGAACCTCGGCACGCTGATAAACTACATGATTCGCATTAATGACATTGTCCTCGCGAAATTCGACAAGAAAATCATCGACGAGGCCGTGAAAGACGCTGACATCGTGCATATCATGCTGCCTTTGTTCGCTTCGCGCAAAACATCGAAATACATCGCCAGGCTCGGAATACCGATTACGGGCGGATTCCACGCGCAGGCCGAGAATTTCACGAACCAGATCGCGATGCAGGACTCACGGCTGGCGAACAAACTGATATATCGTTGGTACGACGGGAACGTCTTCCGCCGCGCACAGGCGATCCATTACCCGACGCAGTTCATCCGCGACATCTTCGAAAAGGAAAGGGGAAGGAAGACCAACGGCTACGTCATCTCCAACGGCGTGAACAAGATCTTCAAGCCGAAGCCGGGGCAGAAACCGGAACAATTCAAAGACAAATACTGCATCCTCTTCACAGGACGACTTTCAAATGAGAAATCTCACAGAATACTCCTCGAAGCCGTTCACAAGTCGAAATACAACGACAAGATCCAGCTCATCTTCGCAGGCAAAGGCAGAACCGAAGCCGCGATAAGGAAATATTCAAAGAAACATCTTGTGAATCAGCCGCTTATTGATTTCTTCTCAAGAGAGAAACTTGTTGAAATCATCAATTTCTGTGACCTGTACTGCCATCCCGCCGAAGTCGAGATTGAAGCCATCGCATGTCTGGAGGCGATTTCGTGCGGCCTCGTGCCGGTCATCGCCAACTCGCCGAAATGCGCGACGAAAAGCTTCGCCATCGACGAGCGCAGCCTGTTCAACGTAAATGACAGCACCGACTTGGCACGCAAAATCGATTATTTCATCGAACATCCTGAAGAGAAAGCGGAACTCAGCAGGAAATATCTCGAAGAAAGCGTGAACTACGACCAAGACGAATGCATGAGACAAATGGAGGAAATGTTCCTGAAAGAAGTTGAAAAATTCAAGAAAAAAGAACTCGTGTAACTTGTGTTAAAATAATAAAATAATATGTCAAAGAAACAGCGATATTTTTATTATTACGACGAGGTTCACGACGACTTCGCAAGCAACAACATCGTCGCGAAGCCCATTCCTGAAGACTACGAATATTTCCCGAAGAGCCGTCTTTACAGAATTTTCGAGCCTGTCGCATATTATTTCATCGCCACTATCATCAAGATTTGCTACGGCCTGAAAATCGTCTTCCCGATAAGGAACAAGAAGGTTTTGAAGGAAAGGCGGGACCGCAAGAGAGGTTATTTCGTCTTTGCGAATCATACCAGCGGACTCAACGACGCCTTCGCCCACCCGGGGACGGCGTTTCCCGGCCACTGCTACCACATCGTCCATCCCGACGGCGTGTCCATCAAGGGATTAGGCACTTTCCTGAGGATGATAGGGCTTTTCCCACGGCCTGAAAGAAGAAAGACGTATCTCACTTTTTACAAATCCATCGAGAAAGCGATCGGCAAAGGCCGTTCGATAGTGATTTTCCCCGAAGCGCACATCTGGCCTAAATACAACAAAATCAGGAATTTCCCCGATGTCAGTTTTTATTATCCCGTGAAGTTCAACGCCCCGTGCTATGCAAGGACGACCGTCTATAAGAAACGCCGCAACGGAAGTACCAAAGGCGTCATCTATTACGACGGACCGTTTTATGCAAATCAGGAGCTGCCTTTCAAAGAAGCACAGAAAGACCTGCGCAACCGCATATATGAAAAAATGACGGAGCGCGCCAACGACTCCGCCATTGATTGCAACTATCACTATATCAAGGTCGAAACGCCTGATGAAGTGAGGATGGAGGTTTTATAGTATAAAGTTATAAAGTTTGTAAAGTTAAAAGTTAAAAGATAATTTTCCCCTTGATGTAGAAATTCCTTCCAGGCTCGTAGTTGATGTCGCTGCGGTTTGTGGAGAAGAAGTTGGTATATGTCTCGTCGGTGACGTTGTCGATGCCGCCGAAGAACTGGAATCCGACGTTTCCCAACTTCAGGACCCTGCTGTTCAATGCGATGTCGAGGCGGCCGTAAGCCGATGTCGGCTTCTCGTAATCGGCGGTGAGATGCTTCTCGCCAACTCCTGTCACCTCAACGGAAACCGTGCCGACTTTCGGGTAAGTGTAAGAGACACCGAGTACGCCTTTCATAGGCGGGATGTTCGGCAAGTAAGAGTCGTCGCATTTGTCAATGCCCATGGTGTAGGAACCCGACGCGAAGACGTTCAACCCGTTGATGATGTTGTAGTTGAGACTGAAATCAACGCCGTAGAGCAGGGCTTTCCCGACGTTGTCCAAGATCAGGGCGGGGACGGTGTCGATTGCGCCGTCGGTTGTCTGATAGACGAAAACTCCGTCTCTTTCGATGATCATGTTGTTGATTTTGTTGATGAAACCTGAAGCCTGCATGGTGAATCTGTCGCCCCAGAGACGGACTCCGAGGTCGCCGGAGATGCCGTCTTCCGACTTAAGGTCAGGGTTGCCGAGGCGCACCTTGCTTGTAAGGTCGATGTACTTGAAACGTTCTTCGAGCGAGGGCGAGCGGTAGGAGCGTGCGCCGTTCATGACGAGGTGGAACTTATTGGTAATCTTGTAGATGGCACCGAGATTTGCGCTCCACGAGAGGTCTTGCTTCTCGCCTTTTTCAAATGTGATGCGTTGTCCGGCCGGATGGTCGTTCATCTCCCCGTTGGTGATGATGTAATCGACGTCGTGGCATTCCTCGTTCTCGACAAAGATGCCGTCGATGCGCCCGCCGACGGTGACGTTGAGGCGGTTCGCTAAGAAACGCATCTCGTCCTGCACGAAGATCCCCGCGCTCACGAACGAAGCCTTCGGAAGTGGTGTCTCGCCGCGTTCTATAGAATTGGTTTTCAAGATGTTTCCGAGAGAATCCTGAACCGTCACGGTGATGTATTTCGTGCGGTCGCTGCTGATGTTCCGTCTCCACACATCGACACCGGCGACAAGTGTGTTTCTCTCCGAGAACTCAAAAGTGCCTTGTACGTTGCCGCCGAAGGTGAGATGTGTCCCTCGCGGCGTGACGAGTGTCGGCTCGGTAATCTGGACGTTGCCGTTGGGAAGCACTTTTTCGGTGATGCTGTTCGGATTCATCTCCACGTCGCGGATGATGTCTTGCACGAAGCCGGTGAATTTCAGCGAAGTGAACACGAAGGAGAGGTCTTTTATCTCGTAGTTGGCGTTGAAGAGCGTGCGGTTGATGTCTTTGTATCTCGCCGTCGCTGTCGGGGCGAACGCCGCGCCGCCCGGTATTCCAACGTCTGTTGACCAATTGCGTTGGAAGTTCAGTTTGATGATATGGTTCACCGCCGGTTTGAAGCCTGCGCGGGCGGCGATGTTGTTAGTCTCGTACCCGCTGTTCTTGATATCGCCCTGCGGTGTCTTGATGTCGTTGCCGAAACCGTGTCCGGCGTTGAGTTTCACGTACCATTTGCTGTCGCCGACATTCACGTTGAAATATTCGGAGTTCGAGGTGTTGACGGAGGCGAGTCCGACAAGCACGTTGCCGTTGACATAGAAGTCATCGGCGAAATGTCCGTCTTTGGTGATGACATTGACGATCCCGCCCATCGCGCCGCTGCCGTAAAGTACTGACTGTGCGCCTTTTATCACTTCCACATGGTCGATGTCGTTGGCGTCGATCATCGACAGCGAGGCGGTCAGGTCGGTGGCGGTCTCAATACGGTTGCCATCGACCATTGTGACGAGGCGGTCTTCGCCGAGGCCGCGGATGTTGACGTTCTTCGACCACACGCCGTCGCCGCCCATGAAGATGCCGGGTTCATCGGCGAGGCCGTCGGCGACGGTGAACGACGGCCGTTTCTCAAACTTCAATGAATTTACAATGGCGACGCTTATCGGGGCGTCGGCGACTTTCCTTTCCACTTTCAGGCTGCTCACCACCACGTCCTCGAGTCTCACCACGGTGTCGTTTTCAGAAGGCTGGAGCGTCTGCGCACTGGCTGCGCCCGCAAACATCGCAAGTGTGACGATGCCTGCTCTCAAAAATTTAGCTTTCATTTTACTTATTTTTTAGTAAGGCCGATTTCACCTCGATGCCGTCAAGGCGTCCGAGTTGTCCGGTGAGGGAGCCAATCTCGTCGGTGGTGCCTTCCAAGATAAGGGAAATGATGCTGTGGCTGTCGGCGCGCGGAAGCCCTATGCGCCCGATGATGATGCCGGCGTGACGCGAGATAACTTCGTTGACGTATGGCGCCGCCGCCCTGTTTTCAATCTCAATGATAACTGTTCCAAGTCTCTTTTCCATTAGAAACACCTCCGGATTAGATTGTTAATAACTCCGTAATCACCTCAATCTCAACGCATTGTCTTAATTTCAGTTTATTACGACCTTCGTTGATTTCACTTCGGCAAAGATAAAACAAAAAACAATGCCGATAGTTCAAAACAAAAAAAATTGCATCAAATGTTATCTGAAAGCAATTTTTTGAGCAATGCAGCACTTAAAATGCGAACCAACGCTTCCACAATTATTTCAACGACGCCTCATTGTGATAGACTTCATGTCCCAATCGAACATGGTGCAGTTCATGATGATGTTGCCGGCGCGTTTCTCCATGAGGTCGCACAGCTTGAGGTGGTCGGAGTTGAACTGTATGTTGTGTATTTTTCGGCAATTCAAAATCTTTGTCGGTCAAATTACCGAAAAAACAAATGTTACATGAAGAATGAAATATTTTTTAATCAAAGTTATAAATTTCCTATTTTTGCAACTTAAAACATTTTGACAAATAAGTTTAACTAAAACCGCATAACGGTTGCATATCAGTAACATAACTACTACCATGAAGAAAATTTTTTTGACATTAATCGCATCCGTCATGTTCATCGGCAACGTGCGTGCCGAAGGCATGTGGATACCGCTTCTCCTCCAGAAAAACGAGAAGGAGATGCAGGAGATGGGCATGAGAATCAGTGCCGATGACATCTATTCAATGAACCACAGCTCGATGAAAGACGCTGTCGTGCTCTTCGGCGGCGGCTGCACCGGCGAACTCGTCAGCGACCAAGGGCTGCTGCTGACAAACCACCACTGCGGCTACGGCTGGATACAACGCCACTCGACCGTCGAACACGACTACCTCACCGACGGCTTCTGGGCCATGACACAACAGGAGGAACTCGCCTGCCCAGGCCTCACCGCGACAATGATGAAAGAGATGCGCGACGTCACCGAGAAAATCCTTTATAACGTGACACCCGACATGACCGACGCGCAACGCGACAGCACCGTCAACGCAAACACAAAACGCCTCACCGAACTGCTCCAGAAAGAAACGGAATACGAGGTGACGATAGAACCGTTCTACGAAGGGAACCAGTTCTTCGCGATATACAACGAAATCTTCAAGGACATCCGCATGGTCGGCGCACCGCCGTCAAACATCGGGAAGTTCGGCGGCGACACCGACAACTGGGTATGGCCGCGTCACACCGGCGACTTCTCCATCTTCAGAATTTACGTTTCCCCGGAAGGGAAACCTGCCGAATATAATGAGAACAACGTCCCTTACAAGCCTGACTATCATTTCACAATCTCGCTGAAAGGCGCGAATGAAAACGACTTCACCTTCGTCTTCGGCTATCCGGCCCACACGACGGAATACCTCCCTTCGGTGGCCGTCAACCAGGAAGCCAACGTCATCTACCCCGTCATCGTTGACCTCCGCGGACAGATCCTCGACATCTACAACAAATATCAGGAGAAAGACCCGAAGGTGCGCATCCAATATGCCAGCAAGCACGCCAGTCTCGGCAACGGCTGGAAGAAATGGATGGGCGTCACCGAAGGCATCCGCAGCTTCCACGGCGTGGAGAAGAAACAGGCCTTCGAAGAGTCGTTCATGAACTGGTGCAGACTGAGCCGCAGTCACGCCCCTTACATCGACCTGCTCAGGCAATTCAATCTGGTCTATGGCGATTTCGAGAAATACCGCATGGCTTACACCTATTTCACCGAAGCCGGACTCTCGATAGAACTCATCGAGTTTGCCGCCAGCTTCAGGGAGCTTGCAAAAGTCACGAAAGACACTCCGAAAGAAGATATTGAAGAGATTATCAATGAATTACGCTATTCATCAAAGTCGTTCTTCAAAGATTATTATCAGCCTATCGACGAGGAAGTGGCGGTGGCGATGCTCACGGCTTACCGCAATGCGCAGCCTGCCGATTTCCGTCCGGCATTGCTGAATGACATCGATTTGAAATACAAAGGCGATGTCAAGGCTTACGTCGGTTATCTTTTTGAAAAGACGATGTTCGTCAATGAAGAAAAAGTGAACAGTCTTCTTGACAACTTCAAAGTTTCAGATACAAAGAAAATCGCAAATGACCCGGCCGTTCTCGCCTTCGAGAACATGCTCTCGTTCTACAGGGAAAATGTGAGGGAGAACTACGTCGCCTGCAACAGGCAGATCAAGTCGCTGCGCCGTGTCTATATGGAAGGCCAGATGAAGATGATACCTGAGGTGTTCCCCGAAAGGAACATGTATCCTGACGCAAACTTCACGTTGAGAGTGACTTACGGCAAGGTCGGCGGCTTCAAGCCGAAAGACGGCGTCAACTACAAACACTTCACCACCCTTGACGGCATCATGCAGAAGGAGAACCCCGACATCTATGACTACGTCGTGACCGACAGGCTGCGCGAGCTTTACGAGGCGAAGGACTACGGCCGTTACGCCGACGCCGACGGCACGATGCACGTCGCCTTCATCGCCGGCAACCACACAACAGGCGGCAACAGCGGCTCGCCGATACTCAACGCCGACGGGCATCTGCTCGGCCTCAACTTCGACCGCACATGGGAAGGCACGATGAGCGACCTCATCTACGACCCGTCAATCTGCAAGAACATCAGCGTTGACATCCGCTACGTTTTGTTCCTCATCGACAAATACGCTGGCTGCACACGACTCATTGATGAAATGACAATCGCGGATTGATGAAAGATGAAAAACAATACAATCTCTGATCGAATCCTTTCGTGCGTCCGCTCCGCCACTCCGGGCGCGCTGAAGACGATATGGTGGCTCGTGAAGATAATGACCGGCGTGTCGTTCGGCATCATGCTGTTGCAATACTTCGGCGTTATCGACATAATCTCCAGATGGCTGACGCCTGTGTTCTCGAGCTTCGGGCTTCCGGGCGAGGCGGCCCTCGCCTACGTCTCTGGCTATTTCGTGAACTGTTATACGGCGATGGCGGTGATGACAACGCTGCATCTCGACATGCGCGCCGCCACCATCTTGGCGGTGATGGTGCTCTGTTCGCACAACATGATCGTCGAGACGACAGTGCAGCACAAGACCGGCTCTTCTTTCGCGAGGATGGTGATTGTCAGGACGTTGTCGGCGTTTCTTTTAGCTTTCGTTTTGAACAGGATAATGCCCGGGCAGTTTGAGGCCGGCGCATCGGAAGCAGTCTCGGCGGATAATGTCGCTTTCGCGGAGATGCTCAAAAGCTGGGCGTTGCGCACCTTGAAGACCGTCGGCCTGATGATAGTGCTGGTCTATGCACTGACGTTGCTGCAAAGGATTTTGAAGGAGTTCGGCGTCATCGAAGCCATAGCGCGTTTTCTGAAGCCTGTGATGCTTTTCTTCGGGCTTCCGCCGCGCACGGCGTTTCTGTGGCTGATAGCCAACACTTTAGGTCTCGCCTACGGTGCCGCCATCATGATTGACGAGGCGGAACAAGGCACGACGACGAAAGAGGAGAACGACATCCTGAACCATCACATCTGCGTGTCGCACAGCAACCTCGAAGACCTGCTGCTCTTCACCGCCATCGGCGGCAGTTTCCTGTGGATGCTGCTCTCGCGCTGGGCGATGTCGCTGCTTTTGGTCTGGGAGAGAAGGTTGGAGACGAGGCTGAAGTGAAATTTCATTTCAATCTTATGAGTATCTCCCCCTTCGTGAAATTCAGGATTGAGAATGCGAACCATTTTTTGCCAAGGTCTTTCAACGAAGCCCCAATGTGATAGACCTCTTCGTCGATAATCAGGAAACGGTCGTGGCACTTGTTGAAAGCGTTCACCGTAATCGGTTGATATTGTGAGTTGTATCTTTCCAAATCAAGCTGGAACTGATGCGATATTCTTGAAGTGTAAATGGTTGCGTTTACCTTGTCATTTCTTTTTGAAAGGATGTTCAGGACGCTCTCGTCAACGTAGTTGTCGATGAGGATGATTTCTTTTTCCGCCTTTTTGATTAGATTTGAAATGAAGACGTAAGCGTCGAAGATCTGTCCGTCGAAGAATATTCCTTCTTTCGGATTCGTCCTTCCCTCATCAAGGCGTTGGAAAAGCTCTTCGATTTTCCGGTCGGAATTTTGTTGGTGGCTTTGTATTTCAATTTGAATGTGTTCCATCTCGAATTGTCTCTGTTCAATCCTTTGCTGGCCTTGAACTATTTCGAGCTGGTTATATTCTATTGTTTCAATCCTCTGAAAAAGTTTCGCATTCTCATTGATGAAATGCCTCATCCCGACGAAGGCACGCATGATTCTGATGTTGGCTTCGATGGCAATTAGTGAGTGCAGAACACCGCTCAGCATGGCGACACCTTGCTCTGTGAAGGCGTAAGGAAGATACTTGATGTGTTGTCCTTGTTTTGAGTTTAAGGTCACAAATTGTGACCTTAAACTTGAGGTCACAATTTGTGACCTCAAGTTTTCGCATTCTTCCCATGTCAGCTGAAACATGAAGTCTTCAGGGAATCTTTCGATGTTTCTGTTCACAGCCTGATTCAATGCTTTTGTCTCAACACCGTACAAAACCGCCAAGTCGGAATCGAGCATAACCTGTTGATTCCTAATGATTTTGATAAGATTCCTGATTGAATTATCGGGAATCATCAGGCTTGAGATGCGTGCTTTTATCACGTCCTCGGCCCAGATTTTGAACTGGTTTATGCTCGAAGATTTCACCCGGTTTCCGACGGAAATTATCATTTCAAAGTTGTAAAATTTCGTCAGATAAGTCTTCCCGTCGGCGGCAGTATATGCAAAATTTGCACATACTGACTCCTTTTCAAGTTCACCTTCTTTCAAAACATTTTTTATGTGCCGGCCTATTCCGCTGACATCCTTGTTGAACAGCTCCGCCATCTGCGCCTGCGTGAGCCAGACTGTCCCGTCTTCAAAAACGACCTCCAATTTAATTCGGTCATTCGGCTGGTAAAAAACAATTTCCTTCTCCATAAATCGTGATTTTTAATCATTTACGAAAAAAATGGTTGCCAAACGACCGCCAAGAGGCGACATCATTTGATAACCATTTCATCCGAGCTGCAAAAGTAATGATATTTTTCCAGACGGAGACTGAAAATCAAATAAAAAACTTATTCCTTCACAACCTTCTCCTCGAACACCTTGCCGTCGTCGAGCGTGACCTTCATCACGTACATTCCCGTCGCGAGGCCGCTGATGTCGATGCTCCCGAAGCCCGACTGCTGCGTCTTCACGAGGCGGCCAGAGACGTCGTGGAGGCTGACGCTCTCGATTTCCGCATTGTCTGAAATCTCAATCTTCAGCGAGTTAGCGGCGGGGTTCGGGTAAATGCGGAGTGCTGATGCAGCGTTCTCTTCGGTGAAATCAGCGGTCTCGACAATGTTGCTGAAATTTTTCCATGTCAAAGCATTTTTATACTCCGACTCGCATCCTATCGGGATATATAACGTGGCATATACATACGCAGCAGAGTCAAAAATATTGTCGCCTAAACAATTTGGTGGTGTGTCAGACATGCAATAAATCTCTTTAATGTTGCCGCATTTATTGAAAGCAAAATTTTCTATATTTGCTAACGATAACAAATTTGGAAATTCAATTGTTTCAAGGGATACGCAAAGTTCGAACGCAGCATCGCCAATGTTCTTGAGTGATTCTGAAAATCTAACTGAATGCAGGGAATAACAATCCCAAAATGCCTCACATCCTATCGATTGCAATGTGCTTGGGAATTCGAGAGTTGTCAAGGCCGTACACAACTTAAATGCATCTGTTTCTATTGAAACCAATGAATCTCCGAAAAAGACGGTTTCGAGATTAACGCAGCCATAAAAAGCGAATTCGGGTATTGTTTTCAAAGAATTTGGAATCACAAGGGATTTTAAATGACAATTTGAAAAAGCACCCACGCCGATGGTGGAAACCGAGTTGCCCAATGCCGGCGATTCGATGCCACATTGACAGAATGCGTATTCACCGATTGTGATAACGGAGTTCGGAATCGTGATAGATGTGAGATGTTCGCACATCTCAAACGCATGATCTCCGATTGACACGACAGTGTTTGAAATGGTTACAGATTCTAAATAAGGTTTGTAACTAAACGCGTAATCTCCTATTGATGTCACGCCTTCCTGTATGACAACGTTGGCGATCATGCAATTATTGAAAGATGGATTATCCCACATGTCGCCCGTCCCGCTGATTGTCAGCGTCCCGCTGCCTTCGTCGAAGTTCCATGTGAGGTTGTCGCCGCACTGCCCGCTGTGCTGTGCCGCGGCCGTGAACGCCATCATGACGACGGCGATGATTGAAAATACTGTCTTTTTCATTGTTTGAATATTTTTGAGGTTTAATAATTCAAGGGGACTTCTATTTTTACTCTTTTCACGCCGCCCTTCTGGATTTCGCGAAGTCCGTTGAACGAAATGCAAAATGAAAACGACGCGGCAAAGTTACAAATTACTTTCTTATTTCCAACAATTTTGTTATAATTTTTTAAAATTTACTTGGGGGGGTAAATAATTGTTTGTCAATATGTTACACAGACTAATTCATCCCTAGCCTCACAATCTGCTCATATCGGCACACGTTGTAAACCAGGTTTGTCAAGGTGTTTCTGGCGGCATTCCGGGCGAAACCGATGACGCGGCTGAACATCCCGTGCAGGTTCAGCTCGCAGTAGCCGACACCATGACCGCCCGCCCCGACGCGGCGTTGGACATGATAGTGTCGCTCTCCGACACCCTCGACGAACGGCGTCTTTCCGAGGCCGAATATTATGAATACCAGATCCTGGTCGCCGAGGCCCTCTACAAGAACGACTTCGGGCAGACCAACGACTCGGCGGTTGCCGCCGCCGCCGTCTTCTTCGACAGCCTCGCCTTGAAATATCCGAAAAACATTGATGTCATATTCTATAAGGCCCGCGCCCATTATTACAAAGGCGTTGGCGAGTATGAAAGGGAACTCGCAGCGGAGGCTTTCGGCGACTTCCTTTCGGCACTTGAGGCTTTGGACATGATAGATTACGAAAAGGCGGAGAGATACGACATCAGGCATTTCAAGGCGTTGACTTACATCAGGTTGGCATCAGTTACATCTTGGCATGAAATCAACAGCATCTCAATTGCTTTATTTTCACTTGCCAATGAGATATTTTGAACGAAAAAATGTTTCTTTCAATTGCCCAAGACAAGTACCAAATGGCTTCAATTTACAATAAAATGAATGAAGACAGTCTTGCGCTTTCGTCAATTATGGAGGCCGATTCGCTTCTCACATTAAGCGGGCGTGACGACAGCCGGCTGAGGGAGCGCATCGCCCGCACCAGGGCAATGATACTGTACAACATCGGCAGGCAGGACGAGGCGCGAGGCATAATCATCTCACTGATAAACAGTTCCGACGATGAGACGTCAATGATGAGCTGCGGCATGTTGGCCGACATCTACTACAATGAAGGTCAATACGATTCGGCGATATATTATTACGAGCGATACTTCAGCATGCACAAGTTCTCGCGCATGGACGCGGCCCGGCGCATCATAGAGATATGCGACATCACGGGCGACAGTGAGAAGGCGGCTCAATATGCTCCTTATCTCGCCGAAGACACCGCGGATGAGATTGCACTCACGTCGGTGAAGAACGAGATCGTGGCCGCCTACGGGCGGTATGTCGCCGGCAGGGAGGCGGCGAAGAAGGCGCGTCTGTGGAGGATGATAATCGTCGTTGTCGCGGTGTCGGCTGCCGCCGTGGTCGCCGTGCTTTCGCTCAACGGGATGTTCAGGAAGAGACGCCACATGAAGGAGATAGAGAAGAAAGACGTTGAGATAGAGAGCCTCAACAGGGAGATAGGCGACAGGGAGTGGCTTGTGGGTGTCATGAAAGGCCGTGCCCGCAGCGCGTCGAGGGAGGCGGAGGAGCTGAAGGGTCGTATGCGCGAGCTTGAGGCGGAGAACGCCGCGATGAGGTCGGCGATGCGTTCGGCCCCGTCGCCGTCATCAGCGGCGAGACCGTCGTTCAAGGAATGCATGTCCGCCGTGATGGACGACGCGACATGCCGCCGCGTGTCGGCGATGAACGACGTGTTCGTGAAGGCGAGCGGCTCGTACCCCGAGCTGCTGCTCGACAAGGCGACGCTGCGCCGTGTAGTGGATGTCGTCGATGAACACCTCGGCGACATCATGCAGGACATCGTGCCGGAAGGCTACAAGCTGAAATACGACGACAAACTGCTGCTGAGCCTCTGCCTCGTGGGCCTCGACGACAAGCACATCGCCGCCGTCACCGGCACCGCATACAACAATGTTTACCGCAGGATGCAGCGATTCCACGAGATGATAGGGGATTGAGGGGTTTCAGAGTGTTTCAGAGGTTTCAGGATGAATCATCTCCCTACTGGATAAAATGCGTCTTCTGTGTGATCGATTCTGTGGTCGTTGTTGTGGTCGATGACAACCGCCACGATGTCGAAACGCACGTCTATGTCGAGCCTGTTGCGTTCGACGTAGGCGTTGGCCGCCCAAATCAGAAACTGCTGCTTGTAACGGTCGATGGTCTCCTCCGGCTCAACGATGACCGGCACTTTCCGCGTTTTCACTTCAACGATTACAAGCTCGTCGCCGTCCTTGGCGATGATGTCTATTTCCTTGTGGCCGCAGACCCAGTTCTGCTCCAGAATCTGATACCCTTTGGCGATGAGGAAGTCACGCGCGAGCTTCTCGCCTAAAGCTCCTGTTTCATTGTGTTCTGCCATGGTTTTTAGTTGTTTAAGGAGTTTGAGGAGTTTAAGGTGTTTG
>JAUNNU010000033.1 GCA_030537295.1 Bacteroidia bacterium | reverse complement strand
GAAATCAGCCCTTGTTTTTTTGCTCTAAAAAAGTTTTATCGGACACCAATAATTTCCAATAATAATGCCTTTTGAAATAACTTTCGATTTCTTCCCGATGGCCTGCCACCAAATCGGTATCGTCTAATATTTGGATTGTTGCCTTGTGATGTCCGGCAATTGGCTAAAGTACAAAAACAGGTCATGGAGACGATAATTATTAATCGTGTTTTTAAGTAAATTTTTTAAAATAGTAAAATATTGACTATCAATAAAATGAATGTATAAAAAATTATTTAACGTGTGATAATGTCAAGCAAGACCCCGCGCCGCCCTACTTTGTATTTGGAAATTGCCTTTAACAATTTGCGAAATATGCCGCCGCCATCATTGAAAAAACAAAAAAAATGGCGGATCTAAAAACAGTTCCGCCAATATGTAACCAACAATGAATAAAAGTTTAGTTCATATAACTGGAAAGAAAATCCCTGCACGATTGCCGCGCCTTTTCAATGTCGTTTGTTTCCTCTATTAATCCCTGCTGCTCGTTTGATTCCGGCTTCTTTTTGCCGTGGCAATTCCTTTCGACAAAATCCAACAAGTCTTCGTAATGGTTATGGCCTGTTATATCTATAATCAACTCGCCCGGGTTTGAATTGATTTCGATAAGATAACGTTTTTCTTCGCCGTTCTCAATCTTCTTCATAATGTCAACGCCAGCGAAGTTCAAGCCGTCAATTGCCCTGACCGCATCGACGCACATTTTTTCGGTTTCTGGATCAACTTCTATCTTTTCGCCTTTGCCGTTCAATGAAAGATTGGCGCGAACGTCGTCTTTTGGCGCAATGCGTTTCATTGAACTAACGACCTTGCCATCGCAAACGATATGCCGCTCGTCAATGTTCCCGTTTTGCAAGTATTCTTGAAGAATAATCCGGCGCGCGCCGCCCAAATATGATTGAAGCGTCATATTTGTTTGTAGTGGTGATTCCAACAGAATTAAACCTTTGCCCTTGCTGCCTGACAATTCTTTCAGAATGATAGGCAAGCCGCCCAGTTTATCAATAATTGTTCTGGCGCTTTCCGGGTTCATCGAATAGAATTGCTTAGGAACTTTAATTTTGTTCCGGCTCATAATCTGGGCGCACTCGAATTTGTCGGCGCAAATGTTTATCGATCTCCCGGACTGTACGCAAAACAAGCCAAGATTTGATTGAAGCTGTCTGAGGATCTTAGACGCAAACTCGCGGTTTTCTCCAATGCGTGAAATAACCGCATCGAATTTTGAAACTGCAATTTTGTTGCCATTTAGATAAAGCGCATCAAACCCCTTTACGTTATCGCTCAAATAAATGTCGAAGTCGTGCGGCTTCGCGAGTGTGTACTCGTGCCCTCTGTCGGTGATTGTCTTTAACAGGCGCGAGGGGTAGCCTGTGGCAATTACTAAAATGTTAAGTTTATCAGTCATGATTATGTAATATTAAATTCACAACAAAGATACAACGGCGTAAAATCCGAATAGAGACAATTAAACGCCCGAAGATTCAATGCATCAAATCTTGTGTATAAGTTCATCGAGTTCTTGCTTATATAAAGTCTTTGTAATTTCCCCAATTGCGTTTTTATTGTCGCAAATACGCATCAACAAGCCGGGGTTGCTTGTGGTTTGTTTTTCAAATTTTTGTTTTTTCATTTTACTTAATTCTTTAAAGTTAGTTTTGCAAAGATACAACGGCGCAAAATCGGATTGGCGACAATTTAACGTATCAAACCAAGCAACCGTAAAAGCTCGTTTTGTTTATCGATTTCTTTGATATTCTTTGCTGAAATGTATTTTTCAAATTTTTCATATTCTGAAATGATTTCTTTCTGATAGACTAAAGTTAATTTCCGCCATGATAAAAAGCCGAGTGACTTTTTATATTTGCGTCGGTGTTTTATATTTTTCTGGCGACTTATTTTAAATCGGTCTGAAATTGTATTTTTCATATTTTATGTAAATATTTGAAATTGGTAAAAATTGACTATCAATAAAATGAATGTGTAAAAAATTATTCAACGTGTAATAATGTCAAGCAAGACCCCGCGCCGCCCTACTTTGTATTTGGAAATTGCCTTTAACAATTTGCGAAATATGCGCTGGCTTTGAAATCATTGTAGATTTGTAGATTGTGTAGATATGTTTGATTCTCAATAAATTACACGGCTACAATTTGAATTGTCAT
This sequence comes from Bacteroidia bacterium, assembly GCA_030537295.1. GTDB lineage: Bacteria > Bacteroidota > Bacteroidia > Bacteroidales > F082 > Limimorpha. Next base: position 22,848 of record JAUNNU010000033.1, on the reverse strand, counting down.
TGTAGAAATTGTAGATAATTGCCTTATTCAATCTACAAACATCTACAAGAATCTACAATAAAGAAAAGGATTGTAGATTTGTAAATAATTGCCATTCAGTTACTTTTGAAATAAATCTACAAATCTACAATTTGAAAGACAAAACCAAACTTTTATTTCCCTTTGCTTTCGGGATGTGCGATAAAATCCGCACGATGAAAAGTATATAATCGGGGTTTGTCATTACTTGAATATTCTTTGCCGCTTTCATCGTAATATGTATATGTATTTGAGTTTCCTGTCTTATATCCGGCGTCGTGTAACCAATCTTTAATCTTTTCGGTATCTGCGCGGTTGTAACGAATCAAAACTCTTTCTTTGATAAAAGAATATGGGAATTTAAGTGTTTCCTTTTCGCTGTACTCGAATTGCTCACGGATAACGCCTTTGATGTGTCTTTCCAACATTGGGGCTGTGCGTTCCTGAATCTTCCGCAATGCTTCCGTTTCAAATTCTTTTGGGTCAAACCAAAGGCGGTCTTTCCTTTCGTGGTGAAGTTCCCGATTCTTCAAGTAAAACAGAAAAGCGGGAATTTCCGCTTTCATTTTGGAAAGGAAATCAGGGTCTTTTCCCTGAATTGTTCCCACCTTTACAATGGCATATCGATTTTCTTCCGATTCTATTTTGATGAAATTAGTTTCATCGTTTGAGCACATTATCAGTTTTGCAATATTGGCAATGGGCTTGTTGGCTGTTCCTTTACCCTCCGAATTGATGGTTTTGTTGGTTATCAGCGTTTTTAATGTGTTTGCAACAATTCCTTTGTTTTCAGGGTCGATTAAGGATTCATCTACGCCAATAACCAGTTTCCCCGCCCAACTTTCATTAAAGCGGCTCCCGATTCTTTCGCTATCCAATACCCTGAAATTTTCGGAAAATATCAAATGGATAAATTCAAGGAATGTTGATTTGCCTGTTTCTCGTTCCTTACTTACAAGGCAAATGCAGGGCAATGGCTGGGTCGGGTTGGTGTAAACGATTTGAAGCCAATCAAGGATAAATCCAAACATGGGCTTTCCTTGGGTATTAGGATAGTCGAAAATGTGATGGAGAAACTTTTCTGTTGTTGGCCATTCGCCCTCAATCGGTTTCCATTCCAAAGGACGGTAAATGTTGTAAAGCCTTGACTTTATTCCGCTCTTTTCCGAAATGATGTCTTGCCGATATTTATCGGGGTCGTTTTCGGGAATGTTGGTGAAACCGTCATAAATGGGAATCGTATTGACGAATTTTTGTCCGAAACGTCCTTTAATAATTCCCTTTTCCCTTTTGTATAGGTTTATCTCATTATCGCCAAACGGACTTTTATCGACAACTTTCTGGTAATAGTCATTACCAACCAGGATAAAGTTCTTTTCAGCACCGCCCCATGAAAGTACGGCTTTTCCATTCTCAATATAATACGGCTTGCCTGAAAATATGAAATCGTGGTTTTCAAGTTCTTCTTTGTGCAACTCATAAAACTCCTGTACATCATTCAAACCAAAAATCGCCTTTATTTTTGCCGATGATGTTCCTGTAATTTGGTAGGTTTCAATGTATTGCCTGTTTTTCGCGCCGACTAACAAGGAATGCAATTCTTCAAGGCATTTTTCCGCATCGTCATTGTTGAGGCTGCAAAGTAAGTCGTCAATCCCTTTTTCTCTGCAATTCGATGATATATGGGAAAAATAAAGTTGTTTGTCGTATGGTTTCAACAATTCATTAAAAGTGTTCAAGGCTGAAAAGAAATTGTTTGGCCGCTGCGCCAAATCTTTTCCATCTTCCCATTTCGTTTCTAAACAGTCACGGTCGAAAAGCAAAACCACATTTTCAACCTGGCAATCTTCCAAAATTTTAATCAAATCGGGGTGCAAACGGTCTTTGCTTGCGCTTTTGAAGTTTTGCACGCCACCGATTCCCACACAAGGAACGCCCAACATGGAAAGTTTAAAAGCCTTAAATTCGCCTTCGGTAACGAATATGGTTTTTATCGTTTCTTTCTTTTTGTACTTTCCCAATATGATAGGCGTAAAGAATGGGAAAGTTTCCGTTCCTTTTGGTTGGTCGTATTTGTGTTTTGGGTCTTTGGGACTTTGAAACCTCGTTCTTGCAAACTCTATTTCTTTACGTCCGTCCATATAAGTAAATGGCTGGCCGTCAAGTGCAAGATAATTGATTCGGATATTGCCTTTGCCATCGTCTGTAAAAAACCGCCATTCAGGGTATTTCAGAACCTTGAATCGGTTTTTTTCATCAGTGATTCCCAATTCTGAAAGTCTTTGTTCAAGATAGGACTTTTCGGATTTTTGCGTATCTTTGCAGCTGTTTTCGTTTGCGGTCATTTTGGCCGCTTCTTTTTTTTTCATGGCCTACCCTCCAAAATTTTTGCCGCTGCCTGTTCGGCTTCTTGCGAAGTGTTTACCCGATAAGCGAGCATCCAATTTTCCAACTCCGATTTCTTGAAATAGATAAACTTTCCGCCTGTACTTTTGTAGTACGGAATGGCATTTGAAGCCACCAATTTACGAAGGTGTGAAACGCTGTAACCCATCAGCATGGCCGCTTCTTCGATATTAAAGGCGTTCTTTGCGCCTATTAGTACAAGTTGTTTCAGTTCTTGCAACTGCGTATTTATTTCTTCCATGTCTATAATTTTTTGGAAGTTTAGGTTTCAGGGGTTGAGGTGCAACGGCTCACCCCGTCTTTACCCATGTCAATCAATCATGGTGTTGCACTGTTTCCCGAATGTTTGACGCTGCAAAGAAAACAAAAACATAACAAAAGCCTTGTTTTGGGAATTTTATAAAACAAGGCAATATAATAACAACCAACAAATTAAGCCTAATAATGGGAATTTTGACGGGAATTTTTTGGGAATTTTTTATATAGGCAATTGCCAAATCAATTGCCTATTTATTCAGATAATAGAAAACACTTTCAAGTCCATTTGTATCAAGTCGGTTTTGCTTGTATGTTATTTGACCGATACCCAAATAATCAGCCCAGACCGAAAGCCAAACCGAAAACGATGGTTTTTTATGTCTATTCATGGCTTTACTTTCATAGACAAACAACAACACTTTTGCCAAATCTAATTTTTTCCTTGGACGTTTCAATTCTTCAATCAGTAAATCGAAACAGGTTCTATCCCCATCGGCTTCACTTATCGGCCTGCCCCAAATAGGAAATTTAAAATACCCTTTAATCATTTCCAATTTTTCATTTTGCACAATTCTATCTTTGGGCAAAGTCATTGTAATTTCTTCTTTTCTTTCGGGTGGCGTTTGTGCATGATTCAACAATTCACCAACACCATACATTGGCGTAAAAAAGCCATATAAGCGGTCAAGGTATTGGCTTAAATCAGTTAAAAATTCATCGCGCAAAATATCATCTATATTGTCATACAAATCCCGCCTATCATCTGCAATTTTTGTCAATATATCAATTTCCTCCAAGCACTCATTTAGTTTTTCAAATAATGCAACATCATTATTATCAATAATGAAATTAAACAATTCACCTACACTTGCCGCAAAAGGTTCCAAATCAAGGTAAGTCATTTTGAACCAATCAAGTTTTTCAGGGCATTTGCAACAATTCAAACTTTCATAATGTTCAATCAAAACACCTATAAAATTTTCAATCAAATTATACGCTTCACTTCTTTTCATACGTTTCAAACTTTTGGTTTTAGAAAATCCCATTTGTCAAGTTCACGGCTTCCATTTTTTTCTTATCCACAATTTCAGCGTAAATTTGAGTAGTGGAAATATTGGTGTGGCCAAGGAGTTTTGAAACTGTATACAAATCCGCGCCAAGTGTCAGCATAGTAGTTGCAAAGGTATGGCGGGCGGTGTGGAAAGTGATATGCTTGTTTGGGATAAGTGGCTTTGCCCATTTCCTAATCGCTATTGAAATCCTTGATTGTGATGGCAAATTGAAAACGATGGCTTCATCTTTTGCCCCATTCCTTTGAGGCAAAAAACGCATGGCGTTTTCGCTAAGTGGGAGAAAATCGGCCTTACCTGTCTTTTTCGTAACGATACGCACCTTTGGCTGTTTGTCACCTGTCAGAATATCGCCCCATGTCAGTTTTCTAATATCGCTTATTCTCATACCGCAAAAACACGAAAAGAAAAAAGCAATCATTAAATCGGTCTTACACTTGTTTTCAGATCCAAGCAAAAGTTTCAATTCGTCTATTTCCAAATAATCCCTATTTGCCGCCTTTGCTTTAATTTTTTCGTCATCATCTAACATTGTGGCGGGGTTGCGTTCAAGCAAGTTTTCTTTCACTGCTTTATTCAATACGGCTTTGAAAAGTGCAAAATAGGATTTTGCCGTTGATTTCATCATTCTACCTTCAAGGTATTTAATAAAACCTACGCAAAAATCTTTGTCTGTTTCTTTCAAGGTCGCTTTGGAATTGTATCTTTCCAAATGCAATCTTAGTTTTTTATAGTTCCAGATAGTTCCAGCCGTTATATTGCCATTCTCTTTGTACTTAATACATTCAACCAACCAATCCTGTAAAGTGATTTTAGCGGCTTTTTTTGTCGCGGTCGAAATACCCGCCACACCATTGGCAATATCAAGTATAATTTGCGACTTGATAGCATTGGCGGCCTGCATGGTGTTTTTGTTTTGAACCTTGGCTTGCGGTGTAGTTTCGGGAATAAGGTACAATTTGAGAAATTTATAAGAACGTTTCCCATCATGGTAAATGTCAAGATAAATGGATTGATTTCCATTTTCCAAAGCCTTGTAACGTATCGTTACAGGCTCTTTGACCTTTTTTGTTGTTTTCGTCATATTTCTTTGTTTAGATTGTTACGGCCACAAAAGTACAAATAATTTCTTTTGGGTAACAAAATAGTAACAAAAAACAACAAAATAACAACTAAACAACAACCCAACAAAAGAAACAAACAATAAGCAAAACAAACCTAAAAGCCTATTTATCAATATTTTATTTAGTTGTTATTTGTTTATTGTTGGGTTATAAAAAATATGGATTTAATCTTACTTAAATCCATATTTCTTCTTTAAAATTTTGCGCAAAAATAATGTTTTTTTCGTTTTGTGCATCTATTTTTTTTGAGTTTTCTCAATGATTGAATTTGTTTCGTCCCAAAGCCAATCTAATAATTTATGATTGTAATATTTTTTCGGAAGTTTTTTTGATTTATTCCTACGGAAAAACGTTCCGTTTTCATTGGAAACCAATGCGTTGCAAGCCGGTGTCGCACCTTGTTCTGGTGTCGAACAGAAAAACGGGCGGAATATCACATCGGCAATCGGGTCAAACCAACGGTGCATCGTAATCATGTTGCTGTTGACGACACCGGGGTCTGTCATATTGACATGACATCCTTCAGGAACGATTTGGGAAAGTTTCAACGTATAAAGCAAGAGTGCGTATTTTGAAATGCCATACGTTCTCAACTGCCTGAATTTCTTTTCATTAGCTTCAAAAATATCATGATTGACATCGGAGATGTAACGCGTCAGTGAGACGGTGTTCACTATGTGGAAGCCCTCGCCCATTATCGGCATCATCAATTTGATAAGGTAAGCCGTTCCTATAAAATTCGTTCCGAGAGTCGTCTCGAAACCGTCTTCTGTCGTGTTGAAATGTCGGCAGATAATTCCGGCATTGTTAAGCAGATATTTCGGTTTAACTTCAAGATTTTCAACTTCTTTGGCGAAATTTTCTATCGACTTGAAAGAAGTGAGGTCAAGTTGGAGAAGCTCAACGTCAGCATTCGGGCGTTCCATAAGAATCCCTGCACGGACTTCTTCACCTTTTTCAAGGTTACGGCAGGCCATGATGACACTGAAACCTTTGTCAATCAACATTTTAGTCGCGGCACTTCCGATACTTCCCGACGCGCCCGTGACTATTGCTTTGTTTTGATTTTTCTCCATATAAAACTTTTTAGAAAGTTTGGCAACAAAAACATTCCAACCGGTCCGTAGATGTTTTGGAACGCCGGTCGCATGATGCAACGTCTGTTGAACATTCCGCGTAAAGCTCTGCGAACCAGCCATTCTGGACTTCTGACAACTCCGATTGCAAGCCCGACTTTCATCAGGTTGTCGCTCAAATTATATAAAGGTGTCGCAATGGCAGCCGGACAGACAACAGTTGCGCCGACACCGTAATATTTCATTTCAAAATGCAACGCTTTCGTAAAAGTCCTGATGTAAGACTTTGTAGCTGAATACATTGCGATTCCGGGGAAAGGTGTCACCGCCGCTAACGATGAGACATTTAATATGTAACCGAAACGGCGTTCTTTCATCGCGTCACCAAAAAGACGACACATCTTCGTCATCGTGAAGACGTGAAGTCCGAGCATCGTCTCTGTCTTGCGGTCGTTTTCAGAAGTCATCTCCTCAAAGTAAAACATCCCCGCATTATTTATCAGAATATCAATGATTAAGCCTTCGTTTTCGCAGAAATCGTAAAGCCTTTGTGCTGCGTTTTCATCGGCGAGATCTTGGAAACGCACCGTCACATTCACTCCGAATTTCCCGGAAATTTTCGTGGCGACTTCATTCAATTCATTTTCTTGATTACTGACTATCAACAAATTACATCCCGCTTCCGCAAGTCGTTCGGCATAAAGCACACCCATCCCCGAACTCGCACCTGTAACGAGAGCCATGATGTCGCGGTTCTGAAAATGCTTCAAATCATTTATCTTCCTCTTGAAATCCATCGTTTTCTAATCAATTCTCTCCTCTCTTAACTCTCCTCTTTTAACTTTTAACTCTTAACTCTTGCCTCCAACCTTTCCACTTCCCTTTCAATCTTCTTCGGCATTTTTTCTTTCACGCAATGATGACAAATCATTGGTTCTGAATACATTCTGCCTATGCAGTAGTTTGAGTGTCCGCACGGACTCTTCGTCAGTTCGCCGGAATGCAGTTTGTTCACGAAGTCGGTGTCGTTGACGAGTGCGCGCGCCATCTGGAACGCGACGAAGCCGCTTCCAACAACTTTCTCCATGTCGTTGATGTCAACCATTCCGCCTACGTAGATGAGAGGCATCGTGAGTTCTTTGCGGAAACGCATCGCTCTTTCATAAAAATATGCGTCTTTATAAGGCACTTCTTTGATCATCATTTTGCCGCCGAGCCATATCATCGCCTTGAGCCACCACATCGTCTTCCACGGCATGTAATGAATCAACGTCTTGATTGGCATTGCGCCCGCCATGACCTCCATCGGGGCGCAGCTCACGAACCCGGCTGTCAACACAAGTGCATGAACGCCAAGACGTTGCAGCTCTTTCGCCACTTTCAGACATTCCCCTTCATCAAGTCCGCGGCGCATCCCATCGAACATATTGGTTTTCACCACGACAGCGATGTCATCGCCCGCAGCATCAAGGCATTCCCTGACGACTTCCTGCATGAAACGCATCCTGTTTTCGAGACTCCCGCCCCATCTGTCGTGACGTCGGTTGGTATATGGCGACAGAAATTGGCTGATGAGGTAGCCGTGTCCGGCGTGAATCTCCACGCAGTCGAAGCCGGCTTTTCGTGCGAGACGTACAGCGTCGCCGAAGTCCTTTATCAGGCCAAGTATCTCTTTTTCATTGAGTTTCGCGTGAAACGTAGGCGAATACATATTGAATCCGCGTGACGCGCCCAACGGCAGACAGCCGCAAGTGCTGCGGTGTGTCATGTTGCCGCAATGTCCAATCTGTATCGATGCCCTCGCGCCTTCGGCGTGAATCGCGTCGGTGAGTCTCTTCAGTTCCGGCACGGCTTCCTCGCACATCAGAAGCTGCCCGTTGAACGACAGCCCGCTGCGGTTGACGGCGGCGTAGGCCACCGTCGTCATGCCGACACCGCCCCGCGAGACGGCGACGTGATAATTGTACAAAAGCTCCGACGGCTTGTTGTCTGTCGCCATATTCTCAAACGCCGCCGAACGTATCGTTCTGTTTCTCAACTCTATAGGGCCTATCTTACAAGGCGTGAAAATCGGAGACTCCATGTCAGTTTGAAAGTTATAAAGTTATTAAGTTATAATGTTTTTAAAGTACGTCGTTCGCTTTTGCGAAGCCGCCACATTTTAATTAAACGACTGCAAGTCGGTGAGACGTTTATAGACGCCGCCTTTAGCTATGAGTTCGTCATGTTTGCCGCGTTCCACAATCTTACCTTTGACAAGGACGATAATCTCGTCAGCGTTTTGTATTGTGGAGAGCCGGTGTGCGATGACAATTGACGTTCTGTTCGACATGACCTTTGCAAGTGCTTCCTGCACAAGGCGTTCCGATTCGGTATCGAGAGCCGATGTCGCCTCGTCGAGGATCAGGATCGGAGGGTTTTTGAGGACGGCGCGTGCGATGCTGAGGCGTTGCCGCTGACCGCCGGAGAGGTTCATCCCGCGGTCGCCGATGATGGTGTCGTAGCCGTTTTCGAGTTGCATGATGAACTCGTGGGCGTTGGCCACCTTCGCCGCCTCAATGACGGCCTCACGTGTCGCGTTCTCCATTCCGAACGCTATGTTGTTGAATACCGTGTCGTTAAACAAGATGCTCTCCTGCGTCACAATTCCCATCAGGCCGCGCACATCGCTGATCTTGAAGTCACGGATGTCGGTGCCGTCAATCTTTATCGAGCCATGACAGACATCATAGAAACGCGGCAGGAGGTCAACCATCGTCGATTTCCCGCCGCCGCTTTCGCCCACGAGAGCGACCATCTTGCCTTTTGGAATAGACATGTCGATATTTTTCAGGACGTCGTTCTCGCCGTAACGGAAACTGACATTGTCATAAACGACCTTGTCGTTAAACTCCTTGATAGAGGCGGCATTCTCTTTTTCAACTATAACTTCTTCAGCATCAAGGATTTCAAAGATTCTGTCGGCGGAAGCCATGCCTTTCTGAAGGCAATAGAAACCTTGTGAAAACGACTTCGCCGGAGAAATTATCTGCGAGAAAATCACAATGTAAGCGATGAAATTCGCCGCCGTTATCGTCGAGTTTCCGTCAAGGATAAGCGTCGAGCCGAACCAAAGCACGATTGCAATCACGATTGATGACATAAATTCGCTCATCGGCGAACTCAAGTCTCTCTTGCGGTTCACGAATCTGACGACTCTCGTATATTCCTCATTCTGCTCGTTAAATTTCTTTCCGGAATAACCTATCGCATTGAATGCCTTGATGATACGAAGTCCGCCGATGGTCTCTTCTATCGTGGCGATCATCCCGGCGAAACGACGCTGCCCATCGATGGAATCTTTTTTCAACGACTTGCCGATCTTCCCGATAATTATTCCCGCAAGGGGAAGAAGAATAAGCACAAACACCGTGAGTTTCCAGCTGATTCCGAGCATGAAAAGGAAATAAGCGATGATTGTGACAGGGTCTTTGATGAAGACATCGAGGTAGCTTATTATCGACACCTCGATTTCCTGAACGTCGGTGGTGATGCGCGCCATGATGTCGCCTTTTTTGTTTCTGCTGTAAAAAGAAAGCGGCAGGATCATTATCTTTTTATAAAGGTCGTTGCGGATGTCCTTCAAGGTGCCGGTTCTGGCGCCGACCATGAAATAAAGCGCAAGGTAAGTGTTCAGATTGCGGAGCATGAACGCAGTGACAAGCATCACGCAAATCCCGATTAACGCTGTTGACTGCCCGTAATTGACGATCATGTAACTAACGCAATAATTGAGCGTGTCGAGCAAAGTGTCGGAATTGAAGGCTATTTCCGGTCTCACCGTCACCAATTTGTCGGGGTTGAACAAGATGTTCAGGAACGGGACAATCATTGAAAATGAGAACAATGAGAACACGATTCCCAAAATATTGAACAAGATGTTCAACGCCACGCTGCCGGAGTAAGGCTTGACGTAGTGCAGGATTCTGCGGAAATTCTTGTTGTTTTTCATCTGTATTTCAGTTTAAAAGCCGTATCCGGTGTAGTTTTCGGGTGTTATATCATGCATCTCCGCCTTGACGTCTTCGCTTACAGGAAGTTGGTCGATGAATGCGTCGATTGACTCGCGCGTGACTTTCTCGTTGGTCCTTGTGAGACCTTTGAGAAGCTCGTATGCGCCTTCCACCTGTTCGCGGCGGAGAATTGTCTGAATGGCCTCGGCGACGACGGCGTAGTTGTTCTGCAAGTCGGCGCGGAGCTTCGTTTCGTTGAGGATGAGTTTATCCAAACCTTTTGACAATGAACTTATTGCGATGAGCGTATGTGCCAGCGGCACGCCGATGTTTCTTGTGACCGTCGAGTCGGTGAGGTCGCGCTGCATTCTCGAAATCGGGAGTTTGCGGCTGAGGTGCTCGAAGATGGCGTTGGCCATTCCGAGGTTGCCTTCAGCATTCTCGAAGTCAATAGGATTCACCTTATGAGGCATCGCCGACGAGCCGACTTCGCCCGCCTTGATTTTCTGTTTGAAGTAATCCATCGAGATGTAAAGCCAAATGTCGCGCGACAAGTCGATTAAAATCGTGTTGATGCGCTTCACGGCGTCGAAATATTCTGCCATCACGTCGTAATGCTCGATTTGCGTTGTCGTGGTCTGACGTTGCAGTCCGAGGCTTGCGATGAAGGCGTTGGCGAAATTTTTCCATTCGACATTCGGATATGCGACTTTATGTGCGTTCATGTTGCCTGTCGCACCGCCGAATTTTGCCGTAAACGGAATTGAATCGAGGGTATCGAGTTGGTTTTCAAGACGTTCAACGAACACATAAATCTCTTTTCCAAGATGTGTCGGACTTGCCGGCTGACCGTGAGTGTGGGCGAGCATCGGGATGTCGCGCCATTGCTCCGCCATCGCGTTGAGCTTCTCGACAAGCGATTCCAAAGACGGAAGAAGCAATTTGTTGTTGGCTTGCATCATGGTGTATGGCACCGCGCTGTTGTTGATGTCCTGCGAGGTCAGGCCGAAATGGATGAATTCCTTGAAACGTTCAAGACCCATCGCGTCGAAACGTTTTTTGAGAAAATATTCAACGGCTTTCACATCGTGGTTTGTGGTCTTTTCAATATCTTTAATTTCTTGAGCGTCAGCGACTTGAAAATCTCTTACGATATTTCTCAAAGTCTCAAACTTAGAATGGTCGAAGTCTTTGAGTTGAGGCAGCGGCAGTTCGCAAAGTGCGATGAAATACTCCACTTCCACCATGACGCGGGCGCGGATGAGGCCGAATTCCGAAAAATATTCGTCGAGTTTCTCGACTTTCTTGCGATAGCGTCCGTCGATGGGCGAAATCGCGGTTAATTCTGATATAGTCATACTTTTCTTTTTGCTAAAAATAATCTGCAAAGATAGAAAATTTTTGGCATAGAGGAAACATAAATAAAACTTTTTTCAGCACGTATTTGCAGCCAGGCTTCCTTCAGACACAGGTCAATTCTGGGAGGGGCATACCGGCCTGACCGAGTGTCCATAGTAACGGTCGTAGCTGTTCGTGCCGAGGTAGGCAGAATCGAATCCCAAGTCATACGACCCGAACGGAAGGCCGTCGCCATGCGAACTCGACCAGTAATAGCCGAAAGAGCCAGCATAGCTGATGCTGTCACCGTAGTAGCAGCCGGCAGCCGGCAAGAAGATGCTGTTGCCATTGGAACCGGTGACGCGGTAGCCGTCCTTCCCGTCCTGTGCCGTCCATTCCCATGTGCAGTTGTCTTCCAGTTCTTCCAGCTCGTCAAGTGTCGGCATTCGCCAGACACCGCCCCAGTTCACGTGAGCCGCGTCGTCTGCTGGTTCAAGCATGGTTTTGTCGTCAACAGTGCCGTAGTCAGGATCCGAGTTGTACTTCGTGAGATTATTGTAACTGCCGTTACACCATTGGTAAGTGTCCCAGCTGTAAGAAGCCTTTGTGGCTGTCTCGCCCCATGCGAAGTAGTCGCCATAGTCCTCGGGCTTGTCCGCACCCACGTTACACGTCGCCCACAGAAGCCCGCTCGGGAGACCAAGGTCAACGTATTCGTGGCCGCCACTCGGCTCGTTATTGTCGTCTTTCTTGCACGACACGCACAGTGCCATAGCCATGCAGGTCATAACCATCGCTAATGTTTTGAAATGTCTTTTCATTTTTAAAACCCTGATACGTGCCGGGCGCAACTTCTTGTTTTGTATCTTTCGGTCAAATGCAATTTTTAGCACAAAAAACAAAAGCATAATCAGAGCGCAAAGATACGATTTTTATTTTGAATTACGTATTTTTTTTCACTCCTCATGCTACTAATTTTAAATATTACATTTAACTCCCTCACATATCCCCATCCACATCTCCGCAGATCCCTTGATATTTTCCCGCAAAATAACTGGTACAACTGACATCTGCAAGCTTTTTGATTATTCTTTTTCTGACAATAGGCAGTCTGATAAATAAAAGTTGACTTAACTTTTTCGGGACACATTAATATTTTATGCCGAATTAAAATTCTGTGGGAAAAATTCGTATCTTCGCAGCTTGGAATTTTTCAATGGAAACAAATTAAAATTTAACATAAAATATTGATTATCATGAAATACGATGTTATTGTCATTGGCAGCGGTCCTGGCGGATATGTCGCTGCAATCAGAGCTTCGCAGCTCGGAAAGAAAGTCGCTGTCGTTGAGAAGTCGGAGATTGGCGGCACATGCCTCAACTGGGGCTGCATCCCGACCAAGGCCTTGCTGAAGAGCGCGGCGGTTTACACATACATGAAACACGCTGAAAGCTACGGCATCAAGCTCGAAGGCGAAGTGAAGCCCGACATGGATGCTGTCGTCGCCCGCAGCCGCGGCGTCGCCGATGGCATGAGCAAAGGCGTTCAATACCTTTTTAAGAAAAACAATGTCGAACTCATCAACGGATTCGGCTCGCTCACAGCGGAGAAGACAGTGAAAGTCGTTGACGCAGAAGGTGTTGAGACAATTTATGAAGCCGACCACATCATCCTCGCCACCGGTTCGCACGTTCGTCAGCTGCCGGCATTGCCGATTGACGGCAAGAAGATCATCAGTTACCGTGAGGCGTTGGTTCTCAACAAGTTGCCGGAGACGATGGTCGTCGTCGGATCTGGCGCCATCGGTTCGGAGTTCGCATTCTTCTTTACCTCTATGGGTGTGAAGGTGACTCTCGTGGAGTTCCTGCCCAACGTGCTTCCTGTCGAAGACGAAGAGGTCTCGAAGCAGATCGAGCGTTGTTTCAAGAAGCTGAAGATGACCGTCATGACGGAGGCGTCTGTGACAAACGTCGATACCACTGGCGAGAAATGCGTCTGCACCATCGAGACGAAGAAAGGCGAGAAAGTCGTTGAGGCCGACATCGTCCTCTCTGCTGTCGGCGTGCAGACCAACCTCGAAGGCCTCGGCCTTGAGAACCTCGGCATCACTAACGAGCGCGGCAAGATCAACGTTGACGATTATTACAAAACAAATGTCGAAGGTATCTATGCCATCGGCGACATCGTTCACGGCCCGGCATTGGCGCACAAGGCATCACACGAGGCCATCATCTGCGTCGAGAAGTTCTGCGGCATGAATCCGAAACCGTTGAACTACAACAACATCCCCGGCTGCACATACATCACACCGGAAGTCGCTTCAGTGGGTTTGAGCGAGGCCAAAGCAATAGCGGCAGGTTACGAGGTGAAAGTGGGCAAGTTCCCGTTCACCGCGTCGGGCAAGGCTGCGGCGGCAGGCAACAAGGACGGCTTCATCAAAGTCGTGTTTGACGCCAAGACCGGCGACTGGCTCGGCTGCCACATGGTGGGCGAAAACGTCACGGAGATGGTGGCGACCGCAGTGCTCGGCCGCGAACTCGGCGCGACAGGACGCGACATCATCGAGAACATCTTCCCGCACCCGACAATGTCGGAGGCCATGATGGAAGCCGCAGCAGCCGCTTACGGCGAAGTGGTTCACCTTTAGGAGTTTGAAAGTTCATAAATTTGAAAGCTGAAAGTAGAAAAAGAGATTGCTCGACTGAACGAAATTAGTGGGGCAATCTCATTTATAAAAAAAGGTTATGGAGAAGAGAACGAAAACGCTTCTGATAGTTTTGACGGTATCCGTCTGCCTTCTGGCGATATTGGCTGTCGCATTGAGTATCAGAGCGATAAACACAGCAAACAAACGTCCGACATTGGAACAGATTTACATTCAGAGCCACGACATCGAGTTCGCAAAAGACATCTCTTTCGCGGGCGAGAAGGTGCCGCTTGAGATGTTCAACATCAGGGAGAGATACGAGCGCGAGCTGCTGTCAAATTGCTATTTCCACAGCAACACGATGCTTTTGGTGAAACGCTCGAAACGTTGGTTTCCGGTCATCGAGCCGATCCTCGCCAAATATCGGGTCCCTGACGACTTCAAGTACCTCTGTGTCATAGAGAGCATGCTCACCAACGCCGTCTCCCCTTCCGGAGCCGTGGGATTCTGGCAGTTCATGGAGTCAACAGCAAAAGACTTCGGGTTGGAGATCAACAAGGACGTTGACATGAGATACAACGTCGAGTTGGAGACGGAGGCGGCATGCAAGTATTTCCTTCAGGCGCACAAGAAATTCCACAACTGGACACTCGTCGCCGCCGCATTCAACGCCGGCACCAACCGCGTCGAGAGATTCATGAGAGAACAGAAAGTCAGCTCGTACTACGACATGCTGATGGCCGACGAGACCGAACGTTACGTCTTCAGAATTCTTGCCTTAAAGACCATTTTGGAAAATCCGGAACATTACGGCATCTACGTAAGTAAAAACCTTGAATACCAACCGTTTAAATACAAAACAATCGTCATCACAGAAAGTGTTGACAACTGGGCCGACTTCGCGAAAGAACAAGGCATAACATACAAACTCCTCAAAGTTTTCAACCCGTGGCTGCGTTCCAACAAGTTGAAAATCAAAGACGGAGAGACATACGAGATAAAGATTCCGACGAAGCCGTTCAACATCACGGCGGCGTACAGCCAGGAGGCTCTCGGAGAAGACGACTATGCGGAGATTGAAAACGACTCGCTGTGCAGAGACAGCATCCCTGACATGGAAACGGAAGAAGATGAATGCGATGAGGAACTTGAAGATAATTAATGTTCAAATCACCTAACTACCTAATCACCTCAAACACCTAATATACTAATGAAGGCCGAAGACGAATTTTTAGAGATATACGGAGCGCGCGAGAACAATTTGAAGAACATCGACTTGCGCATTCCGAGAGACGAGTTGGTTGTCATAACGGGGCTGAGCGGCAGCGGCAAGTCGTCGTTGGCGTTCGAGACCATCTATGCGGAGGGGCAGCGGCGTTACATGGAGTCGTTTTCGGCCTACGCGCGCCAGTTCATCGGCAACATGGAACGCCCCGACGTTGACGAGATCAACGGACTCAGCCCTGTCATCTCCATCGAACAGAAATCGGTGAACAAGAACCCGCGCTCGACGGTCGGGACAATCACCGAGATTTACGACTTCATGCGACTGCTTTTCGCGAGAGCGGCAGAGCCGTTTTCATACAACACCGGCGAGAAGATGGTCAGGTATTCCGAAGAACAGATTACCGCCATGATAATGGAGCAATACAAAGGCAAGAGAATCAACATCTTGGCTCCTGTTGTAAGAGGAAGGAAAGGACATTACCGTGATTTGTTCGAGCAGATTCGTCAGCAAGGCTACATCAAGGTGCGCGTTGACGGTGTCATCCGCGAGTTGGTTTTCGGGATGCAGCTCGACCGTTACAAGACGCACGACATCGAGATTGTCGTTGACCGCGTGGAGGTTCACAGCGACAGCAAGGAACGCATCACGAAATCGGTGGAGACGGCGTTCCGCCGAGGCAAGGGCATGCTTTACGTCCTTGAAGAAGGAGCCGCCGATGTCCGTTACTACAGCAAGCTCCTGATGTGTCCGACAACCGGCCTCGCATATCAGGATCCGGAACCTAACACGTTCAGTTTCAACAGTCCTTACGGCGCCTGCCCGAAATGCAACGGACTCGGCACCGTCATCAGCGTGGACATGAATAAGATCATCCCCGACGACAGCAAGAGCCTCAAGCAAGGCGGCCTCGCACCTCTCGGCGAATACAAGAACAACTGGGTGTTCTGCCAGCTCGAAGCCATAGGGCAACGTTACGGCTTCAACCTCGACACACCTATCAACGAAATTCCGGAGGCCGCGATGAGCATCATACTCTACGGCAGCAACGAACCGTTCACCGTGGTGAAAGAATATCTCGGCACAAAGTCAACGTATTCAATGCCTTTCGAAGGCGTCGTCAACGTGATCAGGAAACAGAACGAAGACAACGCACCGGCTTCCATCGTGAAATGGGCGAACAGCTTCATGAACGAGATAGAATGCCCGGAATGCCACGGGAAACGCCTGAAGAAAGAAGCACTTTATTTCCGTCTCAACGGGAAAAACATCTCCGAACTCGCCGAGATGGATGTCTGCACGCTCTCACGTTTCCTCGACGACCTTCCTAATCATCTGAATGACAACCAGAAAGAGATCGCACACGACATCATCATCGAGATAAAGAAACGAATCAGTTTCCTGCTCAACGTCGGCATCGACTACCTCAACATGAACCGTCCGGCGAAGAGTCTCTCCGGCGGCGAGGCGCAACGCATCCGTCTCGCCACCCAGATCGGCTCGCAGCTCACGGGAATCCTCTATATCTTGGATGAGCCGAGCATCGGGCTGCATCAGCGTGACAATCACCGACTTATAGAATCTTTGAAAGAGCTGCGCGACATCGGCAACAGCGTCATCGTGGTGGAGCACGACAAAGACACAATGTTAGCGTCCGATTACCTCATCGACATAGGGCCGGGCGCAGGTGTCAACGGCGGCGAAGTGATTTTCCAAGGCAGACCCAAAGACTTCAAAAAAGGCAAAGGCCTGACCTGCGACTACCTCAACGGCAAGCGTCAGATAAAAGTGCCGGCGACGCGGCGAAAGCCAACCGACGGACAACACCTTATATTATATAACGCCACCGGCCACAACCTCAAGGACGTGACACTCAAACTGCCGCTCGGCATAATGGTCTGTGTGACAGGCGTTTCCGGGTCAGGGAAGTCAACGCTCATCAACGAGACGCTCTACCCTATCCTGTCGAAACATTTCTACCGCTCGGAGAAAAACCCGCTGCCGTACAAGAAAATCGAAGGACTTGAGTTCATCGACAAGGTCATTGAAATCGACCAGGCACCAATCGGAAAGACACCGAGATCGAACCCGGCGACTTACACGAAAGTCTTCGATGAGATAAGAAAGCTATACGGCGAGCTGCCGGAATCGAAGATAAGAGGTTATAAATCAGGACGTTTCTCGTTCAACGTGAAAGGCGGACGTTGTGAGACATGCCAGGGCGCAGGCGTGCGCATCATCGAGATGAATTTCCTGCCCGACGTGCAGGTGAAATGCGAGACGTGCAACGGAATGCGTTACAACCGCGAGACGCTTGAAGTGCGTTTCAAAGGGAAATCCATCAACGACGTGCTGAACCTCACCATCGACGAAGCCGTGGCGTTCTTCGAGAACTTTCCTCTCATATTACAGAAAATCAAGACGTTGCAAGATGTCGGTCTCGGCTACATCACATTGGGCCAGCCCTCGACGACGTTGTCGGGCGGCGAGGCGCAACGCGTGAAACTCGCGGCCGAGCTGTCGAAACGCGACACGGGAAAGACCCTTTACATCCTCGACGAGCCGACAACCGGGCTGCATTTCGAGGACATCAAGGTGCTGATGGACGTGCTGAACAAGCTCGTTGACAAAGGCAACACCGTCCTCATCATCGAACACAATTTAGACGTGATCAAGATGGCCGACCACATCATCGACATGGGGCCGGAAGGCGGCGAGGGCGGCGGCACGATATTAGCGGAAGGCACGCCGGAAGAAATCGTAAGAAAAGATGTCGGATATACCGCGAAATACTTGAGGGACGAGCTACCGCAGCCGTATTATCTGTCCGATTGAAAGCACCGAGTTCTCGTCTAAGTCGTTCATTTTGAACAGTCTGTCGAGTTGTACGGCGTAGAGGCGCGACAAGAGCGAGAGCGTCTCGCCCTGTTGTATGACGTGATATTTGTAACCGTCGGCGGCGCGAAGTCGTTTCGGTTCGATGTAAAGAACCTCGTTAGCCTCGAAAGTTTTCTTGTTGCCGAGGTCGTTGTATTTCACAAGCTGATATTTATATACGCCGAGCTCTTTAGCCAAATTCTGCAAAGAGTCGTTCTGTTTGGTGTAGATGAACTTCACGCCGAAATTCTCGCGGATGTAATGATTTCCGTCGGTGGCTCCGACAACAGTGCATTCGGCAAGCACCGGAACCGCAGCATGTTGTCGTGCGATGCGTTTCTTCAGACGTCTCTCCTTTCTCTCCTTTTTCTTCAGATTCACCGATTCCTGTTTTTCCTCATCCGTCGTCTGCTGTCCGCCGACCGTTGGCTGTTGTCCGTTGACTTTAAAATTCCCTTTCACGACCATCTCGTCATATTTGTAAAGCTCATAGTTTTCAATGAGTCTTATCAAAACGGAGGCGTACGTCGGCAGCGTTGCGTAACCGGCTTTTTTAAGTCCTTTCGCCCATCCTTCGTAGTCGGTGATTTTCAGATTGAAGAGGTCTTTGTATCTGTCGCGTTTCAGGAACTGCGAATGGTCGCGGTACGAGTCTTCGGCCTTGTCATAGACGCGGAAGCACTCTTTCGGGGCGTCGTCATCGACACGCATCGTGCGTCCGTTCCAGTCGTCATGGCATTTTATTCCGAAATGGTTGTTGCCTTTCGTGGCGAGGACGCTCTTCCCGTTGCCCGATTCGAGTATCCCCTGCGCGAGCGTTATCGACGCCGGGATTTTGTTGTTCACCATTTCAGACATTGCGATGTCTTTGTATTTGTCAATGTAATCAAGGGTTTCCTTGCTCTGCTGCTTGTCTTGCGCAAAGCAGTTAAAGCTCATGAAAATCATGGCAAACAATGCGATTATACAATATTTCCTCGTCATTTTTTCATTAAAAAACGCGCAAAAATAATAAAAAATATCAATACCGCCATCAAATTAATTCAGCAATAAATTCAATTGTCACGGATGCAGATTTATTTCATGCGACTTCATCATGTGAATTTTAAAACTTTAAACTTTAAAAACTTTACGACTTTATAACTTTTTTTGTATTTTTGCGGATTAAATTGAAAAAATGGATCATCTTTTAATTAAAAAATACTTCCCGAATCTGAACGACACGCAACTGTCACAATATGAACAGCTTGCACCGCTTTATGAGGATTGGAACAGCAAGATAAACCTGATTTCGCGCAAGGACATGGAAAACTTCTACGAGCATCATGTCCTTCATTCTCTTGCCATTGCAAAATATTTCAATCTCCTTCCCGGAATGAAGGTGATGGACATCGGCACAGGCGGCGGTTTCCCGGGAATCCCGTTGGCGATAATGTATCCGCAGACGAAATTCATGCTTGTTGACAGCATCGGCAAGAAGATAAAAGTCGTTCAGGATGTGAAGGAAAAGCTTGGTTTGGAGAACGTTACGGCTGTCAACGACCGCGCCGAGAACATCAAGGAGAAATTCGATGTCATCGCGAGCCGCGCCGTCACGCAGCTCCCCGACTTCGTGAAATGGTGCAACGGGAAATTACGAATCACCAACGACATCGAGGCCGGTGGCATCTTATATTTAAAAGGTGGCGACATCGAAGAAGAACTGCGCAGCGTCCCGAAAAACTGGAAACGCAAGACGACAGCAATCAGCAAATGGTTCGAGGAACCGTATTTTGAGGAGAAATACGTGATCCAGCTTTATTAGTTAGAAGAGGAGAGTTAAGAGAGGAAAGAGGAGAGTTAAGAGTTAAGAGAGGAGAGAGGGAACTCGTGTAACTTATGTTAAAAATCAATAAACTAAATAATCTAAACAAATTCAAAATGAAAAAGTTATTCTTATCATTGCTGCTCATCGCGACATTCGCCGTGAGCGGTTACGCCCAGCAGTCGATGCCATGCCCGATGGATCCGAACGTGCGTTACGGCAAGTTGGACAACGGCATGACTTACTACATCCGTCACAACGAGAAACCGGCGAAGCGCGCCGACTTCTACATCGCGCAGAAGGTCGGCTCGGTGCTTGAAGAAGAGAGCCAGCGCGGTCTCGCCCACTTCCTCGAACACATGGCGTTCAACGGCACCACCAACCTTCCGGGCATGATGCTCCGCGAATATCTCCAGAGCCGCGGCATCAAGTTCGGCGAGAATCTCAACGCCGGCACAGGCATCGACCAGACAGTGTATATGGTGACAGAAGTCCCGACAGACCTTCCGGGCCTCGTTGACACCTGCCTCCTCATCCTCCACGACTGGTCAAGCTTCATCGCACTCGAAGAAAGCGAGATCGACAACGAACGCGGTGTCATCCTCGAAGAGCTCCGCACACGCGAAGACGCAAGCGAGCGTATCATGAAACAGATTCTCCCTGTCATGTACCCCAACAGCCCTTACGCGAACCGTCTCCCTGGCGGACTTCCTGAAGTCGTAGCCAACTTCGAGTACCAGACACTCCGCGACTACTATCACAAATGGTATCGCCCTGACCTCCAAGGTCTTATCATCGTCGGTGA
The DNA here is from genome assembly GCA_030537295.1 of Bacteroidia bacterium. GTDB lineage: Bacteria > Bacteroidota > Bacteroidia > Bacteroidales > F082 > Limimorpha. Next base: position 2,207 of record JAUNNU010000033.1, on the reverse strand, counting down.
CGTTGATGTCGATGCCATCGAAGCGCGCATCAAAGAGATGTTCGCCGACATCAAGGCTCCGGTCAACCCGGCTCCGAGACCGCAGTTCATGATCGACGACAACGAAGAACCCATCGTCGCCATCTGCTCAGACCCCGAACAGACCAACTACGAGGTCAGCCTCTATTACAAAAGCGACGCCACCCCGGATTCATTGAAGAATGACATGCAATACTGGATGGCCAACTACATGCTCAACATGATTTCAACGATGCAAATCAACCGTTTGAGAGAACTCACGCAGAAGGCCAACCCACCTTTCGTCTATGGATATAGTTATTATTCAAGCTATTACATCTCTCCTACCAAAGACGCATGGACAAGCATGGCGATGGCGAAAGACGCCGCCGGCCTCGACGAGGCACTCACAGCACTCGTCACCGAGAACAAACGCATGCAGCAGTTCGGCTTCACGGCTTCAGAATACGAGAGAGCCAAGGCCGACTTCATGAAACAGGTTGAAAGCCAATACAAAGAGAGAAACAACACCAAGAACGGCAGTTACGTCAGCGAATGCCTCAGCCACTTCCTCAGCAACGAGCCGATGATGGGCATCGAGACGGAATATGCACTCTACGGCCAGATCATGCCGAACCTCCCGCTTGAATACATCAACATGGTGGCGAAGCAGCTCATCCCTGAAAACAACCTCGTCATCACTGTCACAGCCCCCCAGAAAGAAGGCGAAGTGCTTCCGACAAAAGAAGAGATCCTCGCAGCCTACGAGAAAGCCAACGCAGCCGAAGTCGAGGCTTATAAGGAAGAGGTGTCCGACGGTCCTATCGTAGCCAACATGCCGAAGCCAGGCAAGATCAAGAAAGAAGAAGCCATCGCCGAGCTTGACGCCACAGTGCTGACACTCAGCAACGGCATGAAGGTCATTTACAAGAAGACCAACTTCAAGGAAGACGAGATCCGTTTCAGCGCAACAAGTTACGGCGGAATTTCCGCCCTCCCGCAGGACGACCCGATCACGCTTCAGGTGCTTCCTGAACTTATCACCATCGGCGGTGTCGGCGACTTCAGCGCAATCGACCTCCCGAAAGTGCTTGCAGGAAAGAAAGTCAGCGTGAGACCTTCAATCTCGACATATTCAGAAGGCATGAGCGGCATGAGCACGCCTAAAGACCTCGAGACGATGATGCAGCTCATCTACCTGTATTTCACAAGCCCGCGCGCCGACGAGGAGGCGTTCCTGTCATACATCGAACGCAGCCGCGGAATGCTCGAGAACGCCGAACTCGACCCGATGGTCAGATTCGCCGACTCACTGACAAGCGTCATGTACAACAACCACCCGCTCCGCATGAGAATGAAAGCCGCCGACCTCGACAAGATTGACTACGCGAAGGCAATGGAATACTACAAGAACCGTTTTGCGGACCCGAACAACTTCACGTTCTATTTCGTAGGTAACATCGATGAGAGCCAGTTCAAGTCGTTGGTCGAGCAATATCTCGCATCATTGAAGAAGAACAAACGCAAAGAAAACTGGAAAGACATCAACCTCGGCATTCCTGAAAAAGACAACATCTGCCATTTCACAAATCAGATGCAGAACCCGAAGACCACTATCTATATGATTATCAACGGCAAGATGGATTACAACTACCGCAACGAGCTTTACATGGACGCTCTCGGCGACTTGATGGACATCTACTACACACGCACCATCCGTGAGGAGGAAGGCGGCACCTACGGCGTCGGCGTCATGGGTCAGGTCATTGACAAACCGAAGAACGCTTATCTATTCCTCATCGCCTTCGACACGAACGACGAGATTTATGAGAAGCTCATGGGCAAAGTCTATGACGGCTTGAACGACGTGGCGACGAACGGCCCGGCGGCGGAAGACCTCAACAAGGTCATCGAGAACTTCTATAAGAAACGTGCCGAACAACTCGAAGAGAATAGCTTCTGGATGAGCGCGTTGAAGAGATACGACGAAGACGGCATCAACATCAATGCCGAATACAACGACATTGTGAAGAGCATCAATCCGCAGACTCTCGCCGACTTCACGAAGGAAGTCATCAAAGGCTGGAAGAAAGAAATCGTACAGCTCCCGGCAAGATAAACAGCAGGAAAGTATAAAGTTCATAAAGTTGGAAAGTGCCACACCACTTCTAACTCTATGAACTTTACAAACTTTTAAACTTTATGAACTT